>JAHWHO010000040.1 GCA_019323255.1 Candidatus Woesearchaeota archaeon | reverse complement strand
GTTCCTGGTTCCTTGGAAGAAGTCTTATCCGGGTTATTCTTTGCAGTTTGCTTCTCTGCCGTGGTGGAGTTCGTATTTCGATTTGAACTGCAATGGCGAGCTTCGCACTGCTGAAAGCGCGGATATGCCGCTTCATTTCATGATTGGCATGAGGCAGTATCGCTTCCAGTACGATATGAGCTATCCTGTGCTTGTTGTACTGCACGATGCAAACGCATTTAGTGGCGAGGGTTTCACGTTCCAGTTCTTCCTTGAGACGAACATGCGGAATAATGTTCCTTTGAAAGGTCTGGACATCAAGCCCGATATGCAGTTTAAAGAGCCGTCTATTTTCTGCAATCCTGACCAGTTTGAGAGCGGTGATTTCAGGTTCTCGGTTAAGGACAAGGTCTCAAAAAGGCCTGTTAATGCTTCTGTGATGTTCCGGTGCGGTCCTGAGACGTGCGTTATTGGCGAGGCTGTGAACGGGGAGCTTGATACGAAGCTGCCGAAGTGCGTTAATGGTGTTCTGATAGTTACCGCGCCGAATTACATGCAGTTTGCCGATCTTTTAAGCACTACGATATCGACTGAGCGTTCTATGCTGCTCGAGATGCTTCCTGCGCAGGAGGTTGAGGTGAGCGCTTCAAAGTTCCTTTTGATGAAGCAGTCCAAGCACGGTGAATGGCAGCTTGAGTCCGCGATGCTTCCTGAGAGTGTTGATGCGGATGAGAATGTCATTGTAACATTGACGCGCAAGAAACAGGCGCCGTTTGATACAGAGTATTCTACTTTCGCGGAGATTAACGGGAACGAACCAGCGACTATGCAGATCATGCCCGGCGAGTATACCATAAGGGTGAACTCTGTCAAGTATCCTTCTGCTAATATTACGATTCCTGTAGATAGACGGTGCAAGGAGTTCGGCGTGTGGCCATTTGATGAAGAAGTCTGTTACGACCTTCCTGAGGAGCCGCTTGTTTTCAATGCAGATAATCCTATGCCTTACGGGACAGCCGAGTATGACGCGGTGATTTCAGCAGATCAGTTGAGGAATGCGAACAGGATCATTTTCAGGTATGTTGCTGTTGGCATTGATCAGGTTCCACAAAAGGACAGGGTGATTGAGGACATGAACGAGTATGGGAAGCTTGATGCTTACTCTGCTTCGATTAAGAATAAGCTTAGGCCGGTGATCACATGAAGTTTGTTGCTGTTTTCATGGTTGCATTGATGTTAACCCTGCCATTCGCATTTGCGCAGGAGATCAATATTGTCAAGTACAGCGGTGTTGACAATGTTCCTGGCTTTGTTAGGGATAATGACAATGTGACTATTGAGGTGCTTGCGAGTTTGTTCGGCCAGCCTGTCAGCGAGCCTAATGTTCGTTTGTATCATGGCGGAAGCTTTGAGCTGTTTGACGCATGTGCGCCTGATGCGGGTTCTTTCTACAGGTGCAGTTATAGCAAGCCGATAACATGGGTCGGCGCTTTTGATTTCTCTGCAGTGCTTATGGATAATAGCATTCCTGCACAGAGGGTTGCGAATGATTCGAAGACGCTTATTGTCGACAGCATTAATCCTGTTGTCAATCTTTCGCTTAATGTCCAGCAGACTAAGAGTTCTGCAAGAGTGACGTATACGGCTAAGGATTTTGGGTTTACGTCTTCTGCTGCCGTGAACTGTTCCGGGATAAAGAAGATTACATTCAAGAAGGACGGTACAGAGTTCGCTTCTGAGTTCGGCGCTGCGGGCCAGTGTGTTAAGCAGGATTCTTTTGATTATAATTTCGGCCAGGCGGGCGTTGAAAAAGAGTTTACTGTCTGCGCTGTTGCTGAGGATTATGTCGGGCATTTGAGCCTGCCTGCATGTGAGGATCTTCTTGTGGATTCTGTCGGCCCTAACATCACCGATTTCGGGATATTTAACGGAACCGGTGAGAAGATTACGCATCTTAAGCCGGGTGCTCAGCTTGATGCGAGGGTGCTTGTCAAGGTAGAGGATATGAGCGGCGTTTCTGAAGTTAAGGGAAATTTTGCGGAGCTTACGAATGATCCTGCTTTCTATGGTTTTGTCGACGGTACTGATATTGGCGGAGGCATTTATGTCTGGCAGGATGTTCCTATTGCAGAAGTCAGTCCCTGCGAGGCTACGATCAGGGCGAAAGACTCGCTCGGCAACCAGGTTGATAAGAAGTTTTCATGTGCAATTCTTGCGGACTCAACTGCTCCTGAGTTTTTGGGCGCATCATCCGGAAAGGATTTGAATGGCACTGTTCTTTTGGGCAGGAACTCTACACTGCAGGTTTCATTTAATGAGAAAAATGATGCGGGCAGTGCAGGTTCAGGAATGGATCTTGGAAATGCGTTTCTTGATCTTCATGCACTTGGCCAAGGCGGGAATGTAAAAGCGGATAATTGTGAGCTTAATGGTTCCTGGGTGTGCAGCTGGAATATTGTTCCGACTGCATCTGCAGGACAGTACAGCATCAAGCTTACTGCTTCCGACGATCTTGGGAACAGCATGTCGCCTGTGACCATTCCTGTTTTGCTTGACAACCAGCCGCCTGCACAGCCGGTAATTAAGAGCGTTGATTTCGTTACTGTTGATGCTACAAGAGCTTTGCCTGTGCATTACGATACTGTTGTTTATGTTGTGAGGAGCAAGGATTTCTCCGACGCTGTTGCTAATTTTTCAGATATTGGCGGTGATGAGGCTGCTGATGCTTTGGCCTGCGCGCCTGATGGCGATTATTACGACTGCACGTTTGAGTCTTTGATTGATGTTTCCGGCCCCCACGATGCGAAAGTTAAGTTTACTTTTTCGGACGAGGCGGGAAATTCTGTCAGCGTTAGTGATACGTTCAGGATTTACGCGCTCTTGAATGATCCGAATCCAAATTACTGGCATCATGTTGTTAAGTGCTCTCCGGGCGAGGATGATATTGCGAGTGTTGACAGGATGATTGCGTCTCAGGTCGGCCAGCTTGTATCCTGTAATATTGAGCTTGTCGCTTATGACATGGATACTGAAGTTGCTTCAGTTACCGGCCCGTCGGGAGTTACTGACTGCACGGTTTCAAATCCTACTTACATTGGAAGTGTCTCTTTGGTTAATGCGCGCCCTGACGGCACTAAGCCTTACTTGTTGTTGTCAACTAAGCCGCGTGATGTTGATGTTAATGTGATTAATGTTTCATGCCCTGTATATATCTCGTCGATGCGTGACGGCAGTTTGATCAAGAAAGCTGAGACGGAGAATGTTAAGTTCTCGATCAGTTTCTACAATGATCCGATTGGCGATGCGTATGGCAATGTTGAGGACGAGATCAAGGAGCAGTTTGATACTATCAAGAGTTTTGAATGGATCGGCGATTTGAGGGAATGGATGCATTACGCGGAAGTTGGCTGTAATATCAAGAATATGCTTGCGAATGTTTTGGGGATTGCTCAGCAGGTTGTTGCAATTGTTGGCGGTGCAGAGGATGCGATGTGCAAGGCCGCTCCGCTTTTGTGCCCTGTAAGGCCAACCCCTACCTATGCTCAGATGTGCGGTTCTGTCGAGGAGATGGATGAAACTTACACTACGAAGGTTGGCACGTTCCTTGATGGTTTTTGCGGCATTTTGAACTGTCAGATGGCTACAGGCAAGAAGTGGGTTGACTGGCTTGACTGGGCTGGAGGCGGCGTGCCGTGGTGCACTGGCTGGGATTCTATGTGGAAAGACTGGATGGATCTCGACGATACAAGGACTGGAAAGAGTCCTAATGAGATAGGGTACGGCGGCACTACTTTGAATCTGCTTCCTATCGAGGACAGCCTTATCGGCAGCAGTGTCTGCTTATGCCTGCCCGGCTTTATCAGGAATGCTGAAAAATTGCGGCAGCTCGAGTGCAAGAAGGCTTTGTGTCTTGGCAAGGAGTACGAAACTCAGGGCTTCGGCATCAGCGTCTGCGATGCGGAGTACGATTATGCATTGTGCAATTTCATTGTCGGCGATATCTTCTCGCTGATTCCGTTCAGCAATCTTGTTGACCAGGTTGCTGATCTGATTACTGAATGGTTTGCTGACCCGCTTAGTGCTCTGCTTACTGTGCTTGGCACGGGCTGCAAGATGACTTGCTACTCTCCCGATTCGAGCTGGCATACGGTCTGTGCTATCGCTAGGACGGGCTCATTGATTGGCGAGTCTGTTGGCGCGATTGTCGGCATTGTCGAGGCTGACGGCGAGTTCGGCAAGCCTGTTTATGACGTTTACTGCGGAGAGGCAGAAGAAATGATGGGGGAGTGGGAAGAATGAAACGACTAACTGCATTGTTTATGATTGTACTGCTTACCGCTCCCGTTTTTGCGCAGGATAATGATCCTGCCGACCAGATGCGATATTTATTGCAGCAGGTTTCTTCAACTAATCCGGAAAATATTGGTGACTTGCATAATCTTGCAGAACAGATTCATACTCTCGATTCTGCTAATCCCGAAGTTGATTGGGGAGACGTGTTAGACAACAATGCAAAAGTGGCAATAGATAATGCTAACCTGCTTGCAGGAGGCATGGCAAATCCTTATGCCCCGACTTGGGCAGGCTACATGTATCTTGCTGCTGTTAAATTCGCAGGGCCTACACAGCCCGCTGAGGGGGAATATCCTCCGCCGCCAGGAAGCGCAGAAGAGGAAGCTGCAGGTGCTGGAACAGAAGAAGCTCCAGTAGAAAGTACCGGTGGCAAGCCCTCCACTTTGCAGTCTGCTCTTAATGAAGCAAGAGATCGCGCAGCTGCAGGCGATGCGGAAGCTATTAGGTCTACCGCAGGTTCGATTGCTGCTATGGCGGGGGGAATGTCTGAGGAAGACATAGTGAATGATTATGGTGCGGAGGCTCTTGTACTCATTCAGGCCGCACGGGCATTGAAAGATGATCCTAACGATCAAGAAGCATTGGATGCTTTTATTGCGGCTGCAGAAGCTCTTCCTAAAGAAGAGTTTGCTGGTGCTGTTCCCACATTTGGTTTTGGTACTGCACCCACTACAGGCGGCGTTTCGCTTTCCGCATCTGATACGTATGTTGTGAATCCTGCAAATGGCATGCCTGTGTCGAGAGAGGATGCTGTTAACTCATTAAAAAGCAAGATTGATGCTGCGATTGCGGCGTGGGAGGAGAACTATGGCAGAGAAGTTACAAGCGCAGAGAAAAAAGAAATTGAAGATGCTTTTCTTGACGAAAACGGTTACTCAACAGTCTCTGCAGATGTTGCGCGCTGGGTTGCAAGTTCTGGTGCACAGCCTTACCCTGTTCAGGAGAATGATCCGTTTTTCCCGAATGTTGCGCCTGGCAAGTATGTTTACTATGTGCAGACTGATGAGAAACATAGAGAGCCCGGCGTGTTCTATGATAATGTTCACCTTATCACGCTCTCAGGCAGGACGCAGAACAATCAGATAGTTGTTGCAGAGCAGCGCGAAGATATTGACATTGATGGTAATTCTGTGCCGGGCACGCAGCAGACTAGAAAATTCTTGTTCGATGCTAAAGGGCGCACTTATGATACTATTGATACTTACCAAGTGAATAAAGGCACAGCGGCAAATCCTAATTGGGTGACTAAAGGTATTGCTTTTGATTATGACACTCAGGGCATAACCGGCCAGGTCGGCCCTGGTGGAAAACTATTGACGATGGATTCGGATGTTAAGATCACACTTTTTGAGGGGACGCCGGGAACTACTGTGATAGGTGGAAAGACTGTGCCGACTGTAACACAGTCTAATGCGCAAACTTATTATTATGATGCAGATGCACAGAGCTGGTGGGTGAAAGGTAGCGATGATAAATGGCAAAAGGTTTCCGAAGCTTCAGCAAAAGAGATTGAGAACCAGCTTAGCGCAACACCCCATGGCGCAGATATGTTGATGAATGCGGATCTTCAGCACTCATCTAATTTTATTGACGGTTTGTTAAGGCTTGGTGCGCATAGCACGCTTGCGCTTCCAATGTTCGCTACAATCATTGAAGGCTATCAGATGGTGCAGGGCTTGAGATGGCTCTGGCGCTGGGCTTCTCCATTCACAGATGAGGAAGTGCAGATGCGAAAAGAGCGCATCAAGCAGGATTTCTGCCTGGCAGGAGGAGTTAGCAATTGCATCACGTCTGCGATCTGTGACCAGCAGCTCGAGGGCAGGGTTCCGTGGACGGAAGAAGGCAGGGTTGTAGTTACAGACTTGTCTGGCATGCCTGAAACGGGCGTTTATGTCGCAGGCTATAAGATGGGCCCGATAACTCTAAGGGGAGCTTCTGCTGACACGCTTAAGGCGATTTTCAATAGTGATTCAACGTACATCGGCAATAAGAAATTCGACTTTGACGATCCGGATTTTGATTCTTATGATATTCCCGAGACTGCTAAAGCGTATCTTTACCAGGTGAATTATTACGTTTCTAATGTTATCGGCACGAGGGATCCTGATACATGGACTCGCCCGCCCGCTACGAGCCTTAGCTGGAATCTTGAGTGGCGTGGCACGAAGAATGCGAGATGGTTTCCTGCCGACCAGACGCTTCAGCCGAGCGCTTCAACGCACGGGAACTTGTTCAAGTATTCGTTCAATGATTATGACAGGATCTGCCTGACATTAAGCCCGCCTATTGAGGCTGGTGATGGTACTGGCTCTCATGGCCGTGTCTGCAACGACTTTGTTGGGTATGTTGTCAGGGAGCCTGAAGCAGGCAGCAGTGAGAACACTTATCCGCCTGCTGCGACAGGAGGAACTGCTCCGGGTGCTACAATATGATTAAGATTCCGAGGATTATTGGTGCAGTCTTAATTGCTTTTGCAGCTCTTGCGATCTACATGGGCAGCACTGTCGCGATATTTTTCGTGCTTGCAGGCCTTATACTGCTTCTCGCGAAGTCTAAGCCGTCTGAGCAGAATTTTAAGCTGTTTAAGTCGTCGTTCAAATCAAGTATTTTTGTCTGCGCGCTTGTTGATACTCTGAATCTCGTCGGCTTTTTTGGCATTTTGCTTGGTGCTGCAAAGTATCTTGAGAAGTCTGCCGCGCTTGCTTTGGAGTCAACTGATGTAACCGCGCTTGAGTCCGCGCTTGCTGTTAAGCAGAATCTTGCTGCTGCACAATCCTTTTTCACGTCTTTAATAATAGTTGTGATCATATCAGCAATAGTATTCTTCGTGCTTTATGCTATTACCCGGTTCATTATATGGAAGCTTATGGGTTACAGGCGCCCAGTCTGGAAGTTTTTGCTCTTGAATCTTATCTGGTGGGTTATCTGGCTTCCGATATTCGCATTGGTTTTCATGGGTACGAGGCCGGAGGTCGCGCCATACTTGTTCGCTATTGTGCTGTTTTTTTACTTGTACCTTACTTTTTTCGTCCATTATTCCTATTTCAACAGGCTTAAGATTGTCAAGGACACTCTGCAGTCTGCATTTTCAAATAAGTTTTTAGTCCCGCTTGCATATGCGTTCACACTTTTTGTCGTCGCATCGCAGGCTGTGCGCGTGCATCTTGTTGCAGGCGCGATCGTGCTTATGGTCTGGCTTTGCTGGGCAAGGTATTATTTCAGTATCGTGGTTAAAAAGAGGTAATTATGAGAAAAGGCCAGGTTACGCTGTTCATAATAATCGGCATAATAATTCTGCTTAGCGTAGCCCTCGTGCTATATTACCAGGCTGAGACTACTAAGGCGCCGGCGAGAAAATACGTCGCTGTTCCCGAGGATATTGAGCCTGTTTACAGTTACGTCACCGAGTGCCTTAACCAGGTTTCAAAAGATGGCCTGCATATTCTCGGCACGCAGGGAGGTTTCATTAACATTCCGGGCATTATTGAGAATACGCCTTCGAGCTATATTCCGTCTGACGCTTTGGGTGTTGTCAAGACTCCGTTGTGGTATTACGAAGGCGAGGATCGCACGCCCGATCTTGATTTCATGGCTGCTGAGCTGAGCCGTTACATAAGAGCGAGGCTGCCGCTTTGCATAAATAATTTTGCGGCGCTCGAGCCTGAATTCACTGTCTCTGCTGCAGAGATGGTGCCTGTAGTGTCTTTCACGTCGAGCGATGTTGTTGTCGAGCTTAACTGGCCGATGCGGATTTCGACTGTCGAGCGTACGACGAGTGTTGACCGCTTCATCACCGACCTGCCCGTTCGCTTTAAGGAAATGTGGCTGCTTGCTGACAGTATTATGCGCAGGGAGAATGAAAAGGCGTGGTTTGAGAATCTGACGATTGACCTTTACTCTGCGGATCCCGAGATTCCTGTTGCAGGGATGGAGGTTAAGTGCGGTGCGAGCAAGTGGAATCTTCGCCTGCTGAAGGACCGCTTCAGTAAGGTATTGTCCCAGAATATTCCTATGGTGAGGGTTGCAAACACGAATTATCCTCCGCCTGACGACAGTCCGTCTGTTTATGCTTTGCTGAAGCAGGATGCGAAGAATATTCGCGGGGATCTGGCTGCGGGTGCGAGGCCTGATTGGCCTGTGAGAACTCCCGAGGATACGTTTGAGTTTAACAGCATGATGCTGGATACGGGATTCCCGCAGACTGATATAAAGGCGGGTTTCTATTTCATGCCTGGCTGGGATCTGAAGTTCATTGGCAAGCCCAACGAAGGCGGGGTGCTGAGTTCAAATCAGATGAAAGGCGCTCCTGAGTTTTTGAGGTTCCTGTGCATGAACAGCTGGCACTTTACTTACGACATCATCTATCCTGTAAAAACTATCTTGAGGGATGACACTGCTTTCAATGGAGAGGGATTCCTGTTTCAGTTCGGCTTTCCGGTTATTGTTAAGAATAATGCGCCTGCAAGAGAAGTGTTTGGTGTGAGAAAGTTCAAGGATGCAGAGATTTATCCTGACTTCTGCACGGAGTTTGGCGACCAGGTTGTTGATGTGCGCGCAATGGGCTTTGTAGAGAATAGTCCTGTTGCTGTCGAGCTTGATAATGCGAGCGTGATATATCGCTGCCTGAATATTGAGTGCGGGCTTGGAAAGACGTACAGCGACGGTTCAGGCCACATAAGACTGTATACTTATCTTCCAAGGGGCTGCAGCAACCCGCGCCTGATTGTGCGCAAGCCCGGATATATCGACGCGGATGCGTTTGCTGTCGACGGCATCAATGATATCCAGTTGACTAAGCTTCAGAAACTTGGTTTTGTACTGAAGGCGCATCCTTACTTGTCTGCTTCAAAAATATGGCTGCCTGAGAAAGATCTGGATGAGTACCTGCATGCAACGATCAGCATAAGCACGGATGATTATGACCAGTTTTTCAGGTATCCTGAGGATGAACAGGAATTGAGCTTGATTTATGGCGACGCGAATTATGATATTGATATTTTGCTGATGGACGATAAGACTGTTATCGGCGGTTACCATGCGGAGAACCTTTCGATTCCATATTCGGAGTTTATCGGCAGGGACACTATGGTTTTCAATCTTGTTGAGTTCCGCCCGTATCCTGTTGGCTCTGAGGCTATCGCTATGTTCGGATACCTTTACGACGGTGGAATGATTGAAGGTGAGCCGTACTATGAAGTTTTGAGGCCCGGATTCATATGAGATCGTATAAGATTGCGTCATTGTTGATGATTTGGCTAATCTTATTCATGCCTTTCACGCTTGCTCAGCCGAACATGACCGGAACTGCGTTGTTCATTGATGCGAGCATCCCGCGGTACTTGCCGAGCAGTGTTGTTGATATCGTCGGGACATCTGTTCCGAATGCGACGGTAGAGCTTTTCATTAACAATGTGACGATCCAAAGTACCGGCGTGGACTCAGCAGGTATTTTCAGCTTTATGGGTGTCGTGATTCCAGTTGCGAATGCACATATAACACTTGTCGCAACTCTTGGGACAAATACTGTTTCAAGAGAGTTTGATGTTACAGTCGATACTGCTCCACCTGTGCTGAGTGTCACATTGCCAAGCGTAACACCATCTGATAGTGTTGATGCGCTCGTCGATGTTAATGAGAATGTGGATCTTTCTGTATCAAGAGATGCAGATGTTGTTTATTCTGCTGCTCTGCCCGCTGGCGAGTCGAGCATTTCGTTGTCTTTGCTTGAGGGCAGCAATAATTTCACTTTCACTGCTGCAGATGTCGCGAATCATACTTCAGTTGTTTCAAGAGAGATTGTATCTGATACGCGCGCGCCTGTTTTTGAACAGACTAATCTTGCGGATATGGCCACGAGCTATAAGGCCGCGGTTGCTGTTGCTGGCAAGGTGTCTGAACAGGTTGCGATTACTTTGTTCCTGAATGGAAAAGCGAAGAAGACGGTAACTTCTGAGCCTGACGGCACGTTCCGGATTCCGTTTGACCTTGAGAGAAAGATCTGGGCTAATGCTACGGGGCAGACGATTGGGCTTGATACGGGCTCGGGCTGGGCGAATAAAGTGAAGCTTGTTGCTGTCGACGAGGCTGGCTTGGAGGATTCTGTTGAGGCGGAGATTGTGCTTGCAGAGTGCGGTGAAGGTTCGTGGTTTGCAGTGAGCGAGAGCGATCCTGTGCCGAATGTTGTTACGCCTCGTCTTGTTATCCAGGGATTGCAGCAGATCGGTGTCGGTTTTACTTACAAATATCCGGGCTCTTCTGATGCGGAGGTTACTGTAAATCCTAATGAGATTCGTGCTTATCCGCTTGTTTTCAGTCCTGCATTTGCAGAAGAATGGGATAATGATTTGATCTCGGGTGTGGTAACGCTTGCGCCGCGGCTCAGGGTTGCAGAAGGCGCTATTGAGGGTGAGGGTTACATCCAGATCACTCTTGGGTCTTTTGATCCTGCAGGAGAGGGCGCAACTATGAAGGTCCGTGAAAATGCTGTCTCTGACCATAGGCGGGGCGAGATTTATCCCGGCTTCGGCGGCATGAAGTTCTATCTCGTGCTTGAGATTCCTTTTATTGAGACGAGGACGGTGTCTGTTTATGATCAGCAGAGCGGCCAGATGGTCCTGCAGGAAGTTTCCGAGAAGCACATACAAAAGCAATGTGTTAAGGTCAGGACGATGATTGATGAGAGGGTTCCTGATCTGCTTCCGCCTTCTTTTTTCAGGAAGACAAGCGAGTTCCTCGGGGAGACAATTAAGATTATTGACAATGTTCTTGACCCGATCAAGACGGTTGGGGAATATCTGTTCTATGGATGCTTTGCGGGAACTTTCCTTATGTATTTCCCTGTTGCGAGCGAGAAGCTTGCGTGCGAGTTCTCCGCATTTGCAGGAACTATTGGAGGCCAGGCTTTTAGCGTTGATGTCGCTTCAGTGGGCGCGTGCGAAGAAGTCTATGCAGGTGATGCGCTGAAGATTGAGCGCTGTAATTCCTGTTCTGAAGCAAAAGAATCAAGAAAGAACTGGGAGAAGAATTACAGGGAGCTTTGCGACAGGACTATGTGCGTTTCACCGCCTACTTTGCAGGCGTACATCAAGGACAAGGCTAATGACAGGCTGTTCACAGTTAATGCGCCTCCTGCGGCTCTTGCAAAATTCCCAGAGGCATATAAGGCGAATGGCAGGCTGTATGCGGGCAGCGACTGCACTGCTTTTGCGAAGGCGCCTGCTTTCGGCATGACCACTACGAGCGTGCAGAATATCAGAACAGTGTATGAGGATTATCTTAACCACGAGAATGATGATGGGGGCAAGGTGACTGACTGTTCTGTGCTGCATCCTGCGACTGCTGAGTGCTGCGGCTATGAGTATATGCATGAGTGGAGCAGTGCATGCGGTACAAGCGCATTTGGCGAGGATGTTGACACGTTTGATGAGATAAAAGAATCAACGTGCCTTGCTGCTGAGAAGGCAGGGCTTAATGCAATAACTGTTCCGGGCAGGGCGCCTGTTGAGTGCAATAAGCTGTTCAATTCTGTAGCGGGGATGTGTTCTCCCGACGGCGGCCGCCCTATAGAACCTATTCGTATTAAGAAGTTCAGCAAGGAGAATATTGATGCTCTCGGTCTTGATGAGTTCGGCAAGGAGAATTTCCTGTACTTGTTTGTGATTCCGCCTGCTGAAGACGCAGGCATTATGGAGTATCCGTATGATATCCGTCTTGGGTATCTTGTTGAGACTTTGAAGTTTGACAGGTCTAACAGGACGGGCGTGCTTGGCGTGTCGCAGAGGCATTACTTTACCGCGGATCTTGAGGCTGTAGAGCTTGTTCCTCAGCCGGACATGCAGCGGTTCTTTACTCCTGAGCTTGTAAGCACGTATTACGATGATCCTGAAAGTCTTTCGTATCAATATGGCGCGCTTGCTGGAGCATTGTCGTCCGCTGCGGGAACAATCGTTACTGACAATGATGCTAAACTGGTTTATGAAAAAGTTGTGAATGCTGTTGGCGAGCCGGACCAGCAGTTTATCGTGAGGCCTGATTCCGGGTTCTTTAATGCTGTGCGCTGTTTGTGCTTCCCTACTATCGTCTCATATTTGAACCTGATACGGACGGTTCTTGAGGTGATCAAGGATTGTTCTGATACTATTCTTACGACTGGTGATGGCAGTCCCGGCTTGTGCGAGTCGATGCTTGACCGCTATGTGTGCGATATTCTTTTCGAAGCGATTGCTTGCTTCTCTGAAGCGTTCAATACGCATACGCCGAGCATGCGTGCGAGCCTTGCTGATCTTGGCATTGGCGATGAGACTCCGGATATTCTCGGCGGCCTGACGTCTGCTGCAAGCGATCTTAGCAGCAGTGTTACTGCACGTTACGGCAAGACGAGCATGTACAAGTCTGTTTTCGAGAATGAGGCGCTTGTCCATAGCGCGTGCATGTTTGCTTTCACCGGCAACTGGGAGTTTGATTTCAGCGCTGCGTATGCTGCTGCTGTGAACGATGTTCCTGTCGAGAGTGTTGCGGTGATTGGTGATTGTTCCAGGAGATTCCTAGGCCCGTCGCTTGGCGAGTATAGGGGCTTTGCGAACTGGGTGTATCATTTTGCAGCAGGTGTGTTCCCGGGCTCTGATCTTAACTTGGAAGTCCAGTTGAAGTGCAGCACGGGTTATGGCTGTTCTGAGAGTGACGGCTTTGAGAATGGTGAATGCGACTGCAATAAGGCAGGTGCGCCTAGGTATGTTACAATTACGCCGTCGGAAATTCCATCTTCATTATCCAAAGAAAGCCCTGCATTGAATGCGAATGTGTATTATACGCAGTCGGGCTCTGCAGAGAACGCTGTGCGTTATGATACTGTTATCCTGAAGTACAGGTGGCGGGACAGCACTGGTGAGTGGAAGACTGAGGAAGCTGACTGTGGTGTGCGCCAGCTTGGAGGTACTCCTACATTCTGTGCTTTCAACGTGTTTAGCGGGCGCTTTGAGTGCTCTATCGGCGAGCAGGGAAGCAGTGTTGCCTTAGTTGGCGTAAATACCGGCGGGCCGCATAAAATGCCTCAGCCGACGTACGCATTGAATGATCCGCTTAATGTTACGCTTGTCGTCCAGCAGGAATACCCTTCGCCTCCTGACAGGGTAAATGATAAGCATTTGGTGTTTGAGATCTTTAACCAGAATGGCGATCTGGTTCAGGATAATATTGAAAACCCTTACACTTTGCAGACTAATGGAGAGTACAGGAAGACTCTTGCTGAGATCAGTCCGGGCGTTACTGTTTTGAAGGATTGGTTTGGCGCTGTTTCGGGCACGCGTGATTTTGAGTCAAAGACATGGACGAGCCTTGCGCCTTCCGCATTGAAGCCAGGTGATGATTATATCGACGGGGTTCAGGTCATTAATAACAATGCTTTAATTACCGCGCCAAGGTCTTTTGTTGTTGAGTTGAAGCAGGAAGGGAATGTTCTCAAGTACACTTTGTATGACGAGGATTCTGTAAGCATAAGCGACGCTACCGGTTTCATCACCGCCTCTTCTGTTCCTTTGGTCCAGAACAGGATTCTTTCAGGCACGAGGTTAGTCTGGACTGCCAGCAATTTTACTGGTTGGGATAGCGGAGATACTGTTATTATTGATCTTAAGTTTGTTCCTGTCCTTTCTGAAGGGGAGGATTTGCAGATTCATGTCAATTACAATAAAAGGACAGGAGTTGATGCCTGCTCTGAGAGCCTGCGCAATATTCCTCAGCCTTTCCGCATTAAGTTCGCTGCTTATGATAGTAATAATTTCGGCCAGCCGACGGATATAGTTGCTGTTGATTATAATGGTAATCCTGCGCGCATCGAATCTCAGTTCTATGCTGCATGCTCTGATGTACTGGAATCCGTTGAACAGCCTGAAGAGCCAGTTGAACAGCCTGAGGAAAGGACTGAAGCGCTTTCTGAACTACAAATGGGTTTTCTGGAAGGCTTCAATGATGACCTTGTTCCTTTCTTGGACTCTGTTGAGGTAAACCTGAGTGCGCATATTGGTTTAACAGCGAGCGATTTTGTCGCTTGGGTGTCTGATCCTGCACAAAAAGAAGAGTTCAGGAAGTTTCTTGATAGCCACATTATTAGCCTGGATGAATTTATTGTAGATTACACTACGTTCCTTAGGTCTCTTACTGAAGACCAGAGGGCCGCGCTGCTTGATTATGGTGTTGAATCGATAAAGATTAATCTCAAGTCCCTTTCATCGCAATTATTTGATGCTAAGACTAATCTTAGCACATTAGAGTCAATAAATTATAATGCATACCGGACTGATCTTCTGATCGCAGGCGGGTTCTCTGAAAATGCAAGGGTTGCGACAATGTTGCTCGGCAATGCTGTTGCGGGCGTACAGCTTCCGGCTTATGGGCTTGACAGCATTGAGTCATTTAATTTGTTCTACAATGATGTTGTTGAGGGCAGAAAGCCCGCGCTAAGCATTCTTGATTCTGGTTTCATCTCCACATTAACTGATCTCAGCACGGAAAATGACCTGCTTGTTCTTTTGGGCGATGCGACGAATGATTTGTTGTGGGAGGCACAGCTTGAGTATATGGGCGCATGGCGTCAATGGTTTAATATCTATACATTCATGCTCCCCGAACAGCAGCACGAAGCTTATGCAAAAGGCTCTGACCCGTTCATGCTTGAGTTTGCCAAGCTTGCTTACAGGCTTGAGTATGCATATGCACTGGAAGATAATTTGCAGGAGTCCGTCACGCCCGATATTACGCACTTCCAGGAAGTTCTTGCAGGTGTTGTGGAGCAAGTTAATGTGCTCAGGACGCTTGCAGGAGAGACGGATCATGAAACAACCTATTAACGCAATGAAGCAGAACAAGAAATATTTCTTCCTTATGATATTCCTGGACTTCTTATTCCTGTTGGCGGTTATCAATGTTATGTATGTTTTTTTCCTGCCCGCTACGGAGTCTGTTTTGCAGATGTCGGATATTATCCAGCAGGAGTTCACGTCCATGACCAATGTTGTCGATTTTGACGCGCGGCTTGCTGCAAATACTGAGTTTATGGGGCTGTACCATTCCTTGTTGGAGTCTTTAGTGCAGTTTTTCCTTTATTGTTTTGTCGCATGGCTTTTGTTCAAGTCTTTAGTATGGTATTTCTCACATAAGAGTTTCCATAAGAAGATTCCTTTTTTCAATTATGTTTTCAAATTCATTCTGTTGAGCCTGTTCTGGTTTGTTGTGATACTGCTCGCGCTGTTCTTGGCTGTTCTTGCCAGCCGCCAGTCTTTCGTGAGCATGTTTCATGGCGGCTCGGTTGTCTTCTGGTTTTTGCTGGTGATAATCCTTTATTTCTCGCAGATCTCTTATTCTTTGATTCCATCTACCAAAACTTTTATTAACACCTTTGTCTTTGGCATCAAAAGGATAAAAAAGACCGGTGTTGCATTTGCTGTGAATGTTGTTTTGACTGTTACCGCTTTCGCAGTTATGATTTATTGCGCGAAGTACTCTGTGACGCTTGGGTTTTTGGTTTTGTTTTTCCTGGCCCTGCCCACGCTGGTGTTTTGCCGGTTTAATATGATTGTTGCATCATGGAAGGGAAAGTAATCTGGGTCGCATTGATTGCGGTTGCTGTGACATTGCTCGTTCTTGCGGGCCTTAATCCTCCTGCTGAGCTTGAGACTTCTCCGATAGAAGCGCCCGTGGTTGTTGTTCCCGAGCAGTATCCTGCAATCATCGAGAAGACTACTCCCGAGATCCCTGAGCCTAAGACGCCTAAAGTGGGTGAGCCGGTGAATGTTGCGCCGAGTTTTGCTGAGCTGGTTCCTTCCCAAACAAGGTTTTTTGTCAATGAAATTGATGTTCCTCCGTTCTCGTCTTCATATTACAACTACATGCCGATAAAGCAGCATGATATCAAGTCTTTTGCTGGCGCGTTCGGCCCTTATGAGAAGGATCCGCGGCAGTGGATTAAGGTGCAGTTGTGTGCAGAGAACTATAAAGTGCCTCAGCCTGCTCCTGCATGCCAGCCTGTTGAGATGACTTATTCCCAGGGCATGGTCGCATTCGCTGTCGGCCTCAAGTATGATGAGTTCATTGGCAGCATGGCTGCAAAGGATTATATCGCATATTATATTGTCAGTAGCGGCGATGCTAAAGTTGCTGAGTCTGAGAAGGCAGTTATCAGGACCGTTAAGGATTAATAATCTTTATAAATGGGCGCTCTGCCGGCTTTTCTTATGGACCACTTTATTCACCTTTATGCAAAGATCGCACAGGCTGCGCTAAAGAAATTTGGATTAGAGCCTGATCTGCACTGTGAACATGTTTCTGCACTTGGCAATAATAAGCTGGTGCTTGGAATCCCCCACGTTCATGCGGATACAATCGCACAAGCAATTGGCGCTGCTGAACAAAGTGAGATTTTGGCGGGTATTATTCCTGTCCGGCCTGAAGGCGGCCTTTTTTCTGATGGCAGGAATCTTGCAGCAGATCTGTTTTTTGTATATGATGGGCGTCTGACTTTGTTGAGAACTGATAAGCCTGTCCGCCTTGACGGTGTGAATTGTTCATTTATGGGCTCAAGCGATCATCTGTTGGGCCACAACTGCGCATTCATCAATACTACCGACATATTTAACGTAACCGATGATAAAATAGTATGTGCTGATTATTTGAGCAGGGGAGGATTGCATGTTCCTGATTCTGAAGTTTTGCATGAAGATAATCTTGAGCAGGCATTGGGGGCTTTTTTTGCTCGTCCTTATGACGGTTTTGTTATTAAAGCATCCAGAGGCAGCGGCGGCCAGAATGTCAGATTATACAAGGAAGATGGTTTTGATAAGGCGTTGCAATTTGCACGGCTCTTGATGGAGTCGGAAGAGGTGTTGGCCCAGCGCAGGATTATCCCGCTTGAATGGAAAGGGGAATCAGGAATGGCGATGACTTTGTCTTACGAGTCTCTTCATGCAATGGATGACGGCTTTGATGTTGAGATTGCGCCGCAAAACAACGATTGGAATGTTCGTGTCCTGACAATTGCGCATAAAGGAGATGCAAAAGTCATTTGTGCAAATGTGAGATATAAATCGTTTGGAAACTCGCCCGTTAATATCCATAACGGTGCATCAGCGAGCACATTAGAGTGCGTATGCAATGAAACCGGCGCAGATATGGATGCAATTCTTGATACTGCGGTTTCTGCATCTCGCTTGCTTGCGGAACATTCACCCAATCTTTGTATTTTTG
>JAHWHO010000005.1 GCA_019323255.1 Candidatus Woesearchaeota archaeon | reverse complement strand
AATACGCATGTTCCCACACATCAATGCAGAGTAATGGAACCATTCCCAGACTTACAGGACTGTCCTGGTTCTTTGTATTCACAATTTCCAACCCGCCATTGTTCAGCACAAGCCATGTCCATCCGCTGCCAAACAATGTTTTCGCGTTTCCACTAAATTCTTCTTTGAACTTGTCAAAACTGCCCCATTTTTTCTCTATCGCGTCCTTTATTTTTCCTGAGAACGGAACATCTTTCTTTAAGATCGTCCAAAAGAATTTATGATGATAGTACCCACCGCCGTTGTTAACCACCGCCTGCTTTATCTTTTCAGGCAGCTTATCAATATTTTCCAACACAGTCTTAACATCCCCGGCCCATTCTGTTCCCTCTACTGCTTTTGTATACTTGTCAAAATATGCCTGGTAGTGTTTATCGTGGTGCACTCTCATTGTTTCTTCATCGATATATGGTTCAAGTGCATTGTAAGGATATGGTAATGTTTCCATGTATTTCACCCAAATCTCCATACTTAGTTTAGGTTTTAAGATTTTCCATATTTTATCACCTATTCAGGACACCTCGGTTTTTTATACCACTTATATTTTCCGAAAAATAATGGGGGATTTATCTGAAGACATTGTCGCGGCAGCCCAAAAATATCAGCATCTTGTAGCTATCGAAGCAACTTTCAACGGGCATAGCGGGCTTCCTGTCGATAAGATAGACCAGGCATTAAAGGGCAGGGACTATCTTGGCTGGCTCGTACCCACTTGTCCTGTTTTAGCTGGTTTGGCATACAAAGGCAGTTTGAATGTAGATCCTAATGATTTTAGAAAGCTCTCAATTATTCTCCCTATTGCATCTTTTGATGATTCTTGTCTTGCATCTGCTGCGGAGAGAGTTTTATCTTTTGCAGCAACCTCCGATGCGGACAGTGCATTATTGAAGGATATGATCGCGTTTTGTGATGGCGGAAAGTACACGCTTGGGAATATAATCGCACCTGAAAAAGTGCCTAAACGGGAATTAAAGCAGGCGCTGGATGCAAGTTGTCCTCTTCACAAAAAAGGCCTGGGTTCGCTGAAAGGATTGCTGTTTGAGTTTTATGCGGCTGAAACTATTAGGAACGAACTTAGCGGGATTGATCACGAGATTTTTAATCGCGTTCCGTACAGCAATGGCGAGTATGGCGATATTGATATTGTTGTAGCCTGCGACGAAAAGGATTTCAGGTCTATTCACGACCCCTTGAACATGGTTTTCATAAGAAAGCCAAAATGTAACGGCAGAAATGGGAAAGGATGCCGAAGGGTTCCATTCGCACACATCTAAAGCAGTGCAGGCGTCACGAACACTTCCATTATTGCTGCTACGAACAGTATGAACACTGCAAGCAGTACAAGATCTGAGACATCAAGTAGTACTCTTTCGAATTTTTTTGAGGCGAAGTCGTGTTGAACTACGGCCATGCTTAGTATTCCGCCGGCTATTCCCGCGACAATATAAGCAAATATCTCTGGAATTCCGTGCACTGCGTATCTTACAAGGCTCATTCCGCTCGCGTAGAAATAGCTCCCTACGATTGCTGCGCCGGCTTTATCCGCGTGCGGCGCTATGTTTGTTACAATAAAATTGCCTGCCGCTGCGCCGATTACGCTTGCATTCCACGTTAGGATAAATATGGCGCCGCTGCCATAGATTAGGCTGAACAGCATGCAGAATATCAGCACTTTTACGTTATTGAGGAATATTTTGCTCAACAGCGAAGTATAAGTTATGTTTCCCGTGACGTGCTGGTTGAGGTTTGTTATTGTCTGCTGCTGCACCTGAAATGTCATTGTGGTTGTTTCCTTTGGCAGCGCAACATACCATACTGTAAATGCCAGGCTGACTCCAAGGAAAAGCATCAAATACAGTTTCATTGCTTTTGCATGTTCTTTGAGCAATGTTTTTTCACCCTCTATTATCATGTCTTTCTTTTCTTCAAATCTAAGAGTCCTCCACATGAGGGGCACTATGGCCATTGTTGCGAGGAACACCATCACCATGCTTGTTTGCTCTTCAAATATCCACAGGCTTAGAAATAGGGCGATAGTGCCGTAGACAAAACCGAGCCCGAACACTGCAAGCGGATGTCTCTCTGCTTGAGGAGGGTTGAATATATTCTCTAGTACCATCTTTTTTTCTTTTTTTGGGGTTTCGTATTTATATACTTTTGTATCCGGAGTTGCCCAAAGACTTAAATAGTGCCAGTTCGATTTATCGTCGTATGGATTACAAAGTGTTGCTAAGCAGGGCTCGTGAACGCCTTCCTGAAAGTGTTTTTGAGAAGGAGCGGTTCGAGATCCCTAAAGTAAGGGGGCATATTGAAGGGAATAAAACCATTATTTCTAACTTTTCCCAGATAGCCGGCACGCTTCGCCGTCCTGTTGAACATCTTCTGAAATACATTTTGAAAGAGCTGGCCACTCCTGGCGAGATCACAAGGAGCGGCTTGCTGGTGTTTGGCGCCAAGATTCCTGCATCTCGTATTAATGAAAAAATTCGCCAGTATGCGCATGATTTCGTGCTGTGTCCTGAATGCGGAAAGCCTGATACTGAACTTAAGAAAGAGGGGGCTTTCCTTTTCATGAGGTGCGCTGCTTGCGGGCATAAGGCTCCTGTTAAATCGAAAATATGAGACTGGTCGTGAAAATACACCATAAGGACGGCCGTACTGTCGTTGCTGTATGCGATTCTGATCTAATTGACAGTGTGTTTGAAGAGGGGAATACGCAGCTCGATCTTACCAAGGATTTCTATAAGGGCGATGTTTATGAAGATGCGCAGGCAATTGGTGATATCATTCGTAATGCGGACTGCGTTAATATCGTCGGTGAAAAGGCCGTTAAGCTTGCTTTGAACGAGGGCGTTCTTGAAGAAGGGCACATCAAGACTATTGGCGGCATTCCTCATGCACAGGTTGTCATAATTCATGAGGCTTAGGCAAACGCTGCGAGCCCCATCTGTTTCTCCTTGTCTTTTCCGAAGACTTCATCTACTCTTTTCTGCAGCAGCTCGACTGTTTGCTTAAGGTAATTGCTCACATTATACTTCTGTGCCAACTCTGTTGTCGCAGCCAAATATTTTATTACAGATCCTTCCGCAATTGTGAATATTATCTTGCCTCCGCATTCTGTGCATTTTCCTATCAGCGGCGGCCTTCTGAATTTAGTGTTGCACTTTACGCACCTGAATTCCTGCATTGAGAATTTTCTCAGGTTGCCTTTTGTGTCTTTAAGGAAATGCTTTTCTATCACAAGTGTTGCTACATCTTTTGTATCTACCGCCCTGACCTTTTCCGCGATGTCCATTTGTCCCGTGAGCTTTTCCTGCATCGAGGGCAGTGTTTTGTATGCAGAGCATTTAACGACATTGTTGATGTCGCCTATATCGTGTGTAAACCCCATTCCTTCATATTGCCCGGGCTTTCCGAGCTCATCTCCTATTGTTGGTATTTTGACATCCCAGGGCATTTTATACTCTTGTGCGGCTTCATAAAACTCCAAAGGGTACTTTTTAGCTGTGTCCACATTGAACGCCATGTCGTCAACTTCTTTAGGGTTGAGCACGCTGGTCAATACTAATGGAGTGTCCATTGTTCCACCCCTGCTTTCCGGCAGGAATTTTTTGCTGAAGTTAAGGAACGCATCCATAAGAAGCAATGTGCAGGCTTCATCTCCATCGCAGTCACGTCTTGTAGCCGCATGCATAAGAGGGTGCGCAAACAGTCCTTGCGATCTCGTATACCCTGCGATTCTTGCAACCGTGCCTGCGCTCGTATGCGGCGCGAGTGCTATCGTAAGATGCCCCACTAGGTCCATTGGTGTTTTCGCGTTGTAAAATGGTTTCAGTTTGTACACATTAACCAGAAGATCGTCGACGAATTTTGATATGCTGAGCATCACTTTATCCGCGCCCGCTTCCGGCGCGTCGTCGCATGTCGGCAGCAGTATGTCCTGCGGTTTCAGTTCAACTATTTGCTCCTCGTTTTCGAGTCCCGCGCCGTGGATGTCTTTGGTATATCCTAGTTCCTTGAGTTGTTCTACGCTTACGAGCGCTTCTTTTGGCTTGAAGTGGGTTATTGGGAGCTGCGTCATGTCATATCGTGTTGTTCCATCTTTATACACGTGAATGTTATATTGCGCCCTGTACACTCCTTTGAGGATATATTCAGGCATATGTTCGCTGTTTGATGTGCCCCTTACGCCTTTGATCAGTGGGGGATAATTCCGTATTCCGAATTGTTTAAGCACGGAATCAAAATAATGTTTTATGGGTATTGCCCTTTTTTCTGAGGCTTTGCATTTGCCGTGCTTTTCGCATTCGTCTTTGTCTATTAGTCCGCAAGCTGAACACTTCCACATTCTTGTTGTTTTCTCGCCGCAGACTTCGCATATCGGCAGCACTGTTTCTGCTTCGCATTTCTTGCAGTAGAAGAACGGGAAGTCTGAGGTTACTTTTCCTTCTTCGAGCGCGCTTTGGAAACTTCTTAGTCTTCCTCCTTCATCGCCTATTGGGAACAGGACGTGGGGGCTTCCTGTGAGTTTTCTCTGTTTTCCTTTTTCAGGCCTTCCCATTCTTGTTCCGATGAAGATTCCTGCCCTGTCCCTGACTTTGATTGGTGATATGTCATTAACGGTCTCAAGCACACTTTTTTCGGCAATCTTGGCGGAGTTGTCGTGGTCTAGTTGCAGTATTTCCCGGAGTGTTTGTGCGTGCGATCCTTCAATCACTACAAATGTGTTGTTTACAAACTTATGCGGAACTGCAATGAGTTCAAGCGCTCTTTTCGCGGGATGTTTTTCAAGCACTATTCTGTCTTCATGCAGTTTTGCTGTCCTGAGCCACGTGTATAATTGTTTGAACTGTTCCTTGTCTATTTGAGTGAAGAATGGAGTATATTTTGGGTGCAGTGGCGTTCCTGTTTCCCTGCTTAGCTTGATTGCTTGTATTCCAGTTGGCACGCCTTTGCACTGTCCCTTGTTTTTTTCGAGTTCCTGTTCCCACCACTCTTCACAGTATCCTGGCGGTACTAACGGGTGCGCCCTGTCGAGGAAATCGCCGTATGCAACAAGTACATCGCCAAGGTAAATAATCTCTATGACCTTTTTGTGAAATTGTTTTGCCTGCTCTAGTGTGCTTATTTGCAGCACTTCACCGTCTTCAAGTTTTACTATCGGCCCTTCTATTGTATCACACATTGTCATGCTGGCTGCTTTTCCGGGCCGTTCTGTTTTCAGTTGCGTGCCCATTGCTATGTACTGGTTTAGTATGTACATTGTTGCAGGGTGCATGCTTTGCGCGCTATACCCCGAGACTCTGCTTCTTCCATATCTTAGCCTGAATCCGCCCGACCTTAATGGGTAGCCGAGCACGGGCCTGCCTGCGACGAGATCCGCCACATAGGTGTAGTCCGGGCTGATTTTTTCCGTGCTTTTTTTCTCTCCGCCTGTTTTTTTTGCTTTTACTTCTTTCTGGATTTTGAGGAATTCTTCAAGGAAGTCCCACTGGTCTATGCCAAGGTCGTGTCCCCATTTGCTGAGTTTTTTCCAGAGCTTTGGCGCTTTAAGGGGTATGCAGCTGCTTAATACTAAGCAGAACCCGCTTCTGATGTTGTTTGTTGGGACTCTTGGCAGGTCTTTGTAGTTGCTGACTTCTTTTTGCTCGCTTGGGTCTGCACCGACTTCAACAGGCAGGTTCCGCATTAGGAACTCTACTTCTTTTTCCGAGGGAAAATATTGCAGGTTGGTTACTCGTTCATGATAGTCCTGGAGCTCTGTTGATGCTCTTTTTATCTCATCTTCTGTCGCATCATACACGTCATAGCCCATTATCTTTCTTACATGGTCCGCAATTAGTACTGAGAGTGCCGCGTTCGTTCCGCCGGCGTTTCGTATCGGGCCCGCGTAGTTTACGCACATGTACTCCCCCCTTCCATCGAGCCTCTTCTTGAATTCTATTCCTATCATGCCGTCTAATGGGCTGCTGACCACTCCGACTGTGCTGTATGCGAACCCTGTCCTAATCCCTATGTCCATTGCTTCTTTTTGGTCTTTGAA
The DNA here is from genome assembly GCA_019323255.1 of Candidatus Woesearchaeota archaeon. Lineage (GTDB taxonomy): Archaea > Nanobdellota > Nanobdellia > Woesearchaeales > ARS49 > JAHWHO01. The sequence goes on along the minus strand of JAHWHO010000005.1, from coordinate 3,058 downwards.
TTTGCAGAATTTCTCCTGCGATATTTCTTCTGCAATTTTAAGCGCAACTCTCCAGTCGAGCGCGCCGTATTCTTCTTCAAGTTCCTGTATTCTTTCGACTACGCCGGATCCTACAAGTTGCGGCGCTACTACTGATATTAGCCCTACTACACGCTCTGCCATGTTTTTCGCGAGCTGCACTTCTACTTTGTCGTTGGGGTCGTAGCCTTGTTTTCTTGCAGCTGTTGCTACCTCGTGCGCGTGCCTGACCCGTTCAAGTATTGAGTCAAAATATTTTTGCATGTCTGGGCTTGCGTTCATGTGAAATCCAGTAGTGTTGTATTTCTTGTTTTTAGGTGGATAAGCGGGACTTTGCATGGTTCCGGTTCGTGTCCCATTTTTTCCTGGAATTGTGTTTTGTCCTGCCAGCAGCCTCCGGACACCAAGCTGACTCCTCTGTAGTGGCTCATTGCTACTTTGTGTATGTGGCCCGAGACGAAGAAATCCGGCACTTTGTCTATTACTAATGGATCTTCGTGTTTGTCCGGGATGTACAGTGTGCTCCCATGGCTTGGCGCGAGGTGTCTTCTCTGCAGGAGGAACTGCATTGTAGGCCCGACTCTTTCGCTGATGTTTTTTGCAGACGCTCTTATGCTTTCGACTGTATCTCCGTAGTACGTATAGCTGTAGCCGTGGTACATGAGAAAATCAAAGCCGGGCAGTGTTTTTGTTGTATGTATTCTGACCATCGACGGGTTGCTTAGGTTTGTGACATTTGGCATCTGGCACAGTGTTTTTGCATAATCTTTGCCTATCGGCGGCTGTGGTTCTGCTATTCTTCCCGCTTCGTGGTTTCCGGGTATTATTATGAGCTGCTTGTCTTTGGGAATTTGTGATAGCAGCTCGGCGACTTTTTCATACTGGTCGTAGATATCAGGAATCTTAAGCTCTTTTTCCTGTCCGGGATATATTCCTACACCGTCTATGAGGTCTCCTAAGATTAGTATGTACTTGGTTTTTTCTGCCTGCATTCTTTGGTTTGAATTGCCCGTGTCGCCTTTTGTCCAGTTTAGGAATTCCTGGAATTCTTTTTCTTTAAACAGGTCGCTTCCGACGTGCATATCTGAAAGCACCGCAACATTTATGTCTTCGTCGCATTTTTTGAATTCCTGTGTAAGAGGTACATCTGGATGGATGATTTCTTCTGCGAAAATGACTTTGTCGCCTGTTGATCCTTTTATTCCAATCACTTCGTCCCGCGCCAGGTCTTTTGCAACTTTCATGAGATCGGTTTTGCTGTGCCCTACTATCGCTTTTGTTCTTCCGGTGTCATCTTCGAGCGTTATTATCATATTGTCATTCTTTGTCATCTGTTTGTCAACTACAAATCCAATCACGCTGAGCCTTTCCCTGTCCTGTTTTTGCAGTGTTCTTGTTATGCTTGTAAGATTTTGTAGTTCGCCTCTTGTCTGCAGGAGTTTACTGAGCTGCTTGAATCTATTGTTGTAGTATGAGATGAAATCCTGTATGCTTTTTTTGGTGATTTCCCTGTCGTAGGTTTTGATTATTTCAATTGAAGGCGCACTTGCTTGCTGGTCTACTACTCTGGGCTCTGCCTTTGTGTTTAGAAGCTGGGAATATGGTGTGCCGTTTGTTAGTTTTTCATGCCATTCCTGGACTATTCCCGGCTGCTGCAGTTTCTCGACTATTGCCTGGCTTACGAGTACGTTTTGTTTGAGCAGCAAGCTCACTATTTGTTTTCTTTTTAGCAGGAGTTCCATTGCAGGCCCAGCTCCTCCGATAGTCTCGATCGCATTTTTTCAGTTATTGTATCATTTGTGCTTATGTTGATCTCCCGCGTACGCCCGTATCTGCCTTTGCTGATCACTCTTGCGATAATTATTCCCTGCATATCGAGCTCTGCGATTATGTCGCTTATTCTTCTCTGGGTCAGGGGCCTGAGTCCTACCTGGTTGCAGCTCTGTTCGTATATTTGGTATATTTCGCCTGTAAAAACTTCTTTTTTAGCTTCGCATGCTTTGAGTATTGAGAATAATGCTACCTGGTGCTGTTTTGGCTGTGATGTTATTATGTCTATTATCCTGTCTCTTTCTATTTTCTGCTCTGCCCTGTCAAGATGCGGGACCATTACTTGTTCCGCGCCTTCTCTTTCTGCGAGTTCTGCTGCGACTCTTAGCAGTTCAAGCGCTCTCCTTGCGTCGCCGTGCTCTCTCGCAGCATATGCTGCGCATTTTGATATCAGTCCTTCGCCTATTGATTCTGACTTGAATGCTGCAGAGGCTCTGTTTTTTAGTATGTCCTGGAGTTGTAGTGCATTGTAAGGCGGGAACAAAAGCTCTTCTTCACTGAGCGAGCTTTTGACTCTTGGGTCGAGGTTTTCTGTGAAGTGAAGGTCGTTGGATATTCCTACTATTGTTACTTGTGTGTGCTGCAGCTCAGAATTGATTCTGGTTAAATTGTATAGAAGTTCATCTCCTGCTTTGCCTATCAGCTGGTCTATTTCGTCAAGCATTAGTATCAGGTTGTGGTTTTCTTTTTCTATCGTTTTGAAGAATATCTGGTAGACCTCGTCTGTTGGCAGGCCTGTCGGCGGAATTTCTTTTCCGTATTCTCTTATGAGCTGTGCTATCAGCCTGTATTCCGTGTCTGCAAGTTTTTTGAGTTTACAGTTAAGGTAGATTATTTTCAGGGGAATCCTGTTTTTTCGTGCTGTTTGGTCCAGCTGGTCTGCTGTGTACTTTACCGTTAATGTTTTTCCCGTCCCTGTTTTTCCATAGATGAATATGTTGCTCGGCTTTTCCTGTCTTCGCACAGGCGCAAGCATTTGCGCAAGATATTTTACCTGTTCTTCCCGGTGTGTAATTTGGTCCGGCAGGTAGTTTGATTGTAGCACTGACTTGTTTTTGAAGAGCGATTTACGCTCCATATACTGCTCAAAAAAGTTCACCAACCCCTTTTCCATCTTAAGTTAAACCTCTTTCCTCTTTTTATTTGTTTGCTAAGGCCACACCCCCTTGTTTCCTGTGGAAACACCGCATATTAATAATTGTTTCAGTTT
>JAHWHO010000039.1 GCA_019323255.1 Candidatus Woesearchaeota archaeon | reverse complement strand
GTGTACTATTTCTCCAAAGTCCAGAAATTTTACATCAAATGCGGCCGCACCTACAACTATAAACGCGATAAGGCCCATGATGCTCACCTGCCTTATGAGCTTGCCCATCTCGAGGAACTTGCCCGTCTTGATGTCTTTCATCTTCTCGAGCACTTCATCACTTAAGGCATTCACTATCTCATTATCTTCTTTCCAATTGTCTGCAGCTGTTCGTAAAGCCTCTTTTAGCTCAGGGAACTTGCTTTCTATGTTCCTGTAAGTGGCGTCTTTAATGCATGCGTTCGCATGGATAGGGAAGTACACCAGCGCGGGTATTAATGCCCACCACCATTGTATGCTAATCAGCTTAGTCACTAGCAGCCCTATCATTATCACCATCGCTGTGTCCATCGCACTGTTGAATAGCGCAATGTTCCGGACTGCCTGTTTTGCTTCACGCAATGCTAGGGCTATTTTTTTTACGCGCATGCTGCTAAGTCTTCCTCGCAAGTATCCAAAGAGTCCTGGCACTGGTCTCTTGCTTTCTTATACATCTCTATATCATCTTCAAGGTCCAGTATGTCTGCTTCGAGTGTAGATATCTTCTCTTTGTTTGCCTGGTTCTCTGCTTTTGCCGCTGCTAATGAATTGCTTGCTTCGCGCAGGTCTGCTTCCAATTGCTCCTTAGTGCCTTCAAGCTGCTTCTTCTCAGTTGCGAGCTTATCTTTCTCGCCTCTTACTTCTGTGAATTGCTCTGAGAACTGCTCTTCGCGTGCTGTCTTCAAAGATAATTCCTCCTTAACCCTATCGAGCATGCTCTGCTGCTCATTCAGCTCTTTGTTGATGTTCTGCAGCTGCGACACTTTCTGGTTGTATTCTGTGTTTATCCTTTCAAAGTTGAGTTGAAAGAATATCGTTGCACCTATAAGCGCGGCTGCGCTTAACAATAGCAGGAACAGCAAAATTGTGTTCGCATTTTTATTTATGAATCCCATTTTTTTACTCCTTTCTTATCAGCCTTCTTATGAATATTTCAAGTAAAAATACCAGCATTGCCATTAGTACAAACGGCCACCTGTAATAATATCTTGAGTTGATGGCTCTTGTTGCCTTCGTCTTTGCAAACTCGACCATTCCTGCTATGTCGTCTTTCTCGAATATCCTGCCTCCTGTGGCCTGTGTAACAACATCCATTTCAGGGTTCAGCCCCAGACTTTGATATTCTATAGGATAGTTTACTGCGAATGTTGCTCCTGCAACGTCCATGAATCCGGTCGCCAGAGGAGTCAGGCTGCCTGAGTACAGGTCTTCGTCTATCTTGTAGAATGTTATTCCTTCTGCTGCCGGCACGGTAGGGCTTTTTATCGTGATTTCTGTAGGCTCTCCTAATTGTGTGTCTTTTGCATCGATGAATGCGTCGCTTTTCCTTTCCGGGTCTCCTATGCCCCAGTTCATTATTCTTGTAACTAATTTAGAATTTTTAGCGCCCAATAGTGTTCCTGCCCATTTTCCGCCGTCATCCGTCAATAAAGATGCAACCCTGCCAAGTCCCAGTCTCCAGACTGCCAATATAGGCTCTGCTGTTGTCGTAGTAACTAACAGCCGCGCGGCTCCTTTCGGCACTGCCTGGTTGAATCCGTGTATTTGCGCATTATCAGGCTCGTAATTTGCCGTGATGAAATGGTTCGCATTCAATACTGTTAGCTCCATTGCTCCTGCCTGTCCCTGCTGCTCATCTATCGGCCCAAAAATAATATTGAGCTTGCTTTCCTCTGTTGCCCTGAAGTAGATTCCGTTGCTTACCTCGGCTAAGTCCATCATCAGCGCTTCGTTTGTTGTCGGGCCTACTCCTACCGTGTATACTTTGATGCCTGCATTTGCCGCATACCTTACTGATTCTATCGCTGCAGGCTCGTTCTGCGGCTGTCCGTCACTCAGTAAAATTATGTTCTTGCTTCCCGGGAAGTCTCCTATCACTTGTATTGCTTTGAGTATGCCTGCACTTATGGATGTGCTTCCTCCCCATCTGAGTCGTGCGATTGTGTTTTCGAGATGCGGTTTTTCGTACACCATGCTTGGCTCGCTTATCAGGTATGCTTTGTCATTGAATGCGACTACTGCGAGCCTTGTCTCAGGCCTTAGTCCTCTGGCTATTCCTACAGATGCTGCTTTTGAGAAGTCTGCTGTGCTTTTGAATCTCCCGAATGGCGCGCCCGAACTGCCTGAGATATCTATTACAATTGCAATTACTACATCGCCTTCTGATTTTTCCTGTGTCCCGATTTTTACAGGCAGCAATGTCTCAAACATTGAGCCCTTGTATCCTCCGGATTCATATGAGTTTTCGCCTCCGACAACGATAAGCCCGTTTCCGTCTGCGACGTAATCATTAAGCCTGTCTGTTTCTGACTCAAGCTCATTTGCCGGGATGTCATTAATGACAACTGCGTAATAATCCTGGAGATTTGAGGGCAGGCTTCCTGCATTATCGACGACATATAGTTGTTTCAGCAGGTTAAGCATAGGGCTCGCTTTTTCAGAATAAAAGAGTATTTTTGGCTGCGCCACGACTCTTACTGTTTTCATGTACGCATTGTTGTTGGGGAAATAATCATCAATCGCTATTGAAGCCTCGATCTTGTGTGTTCCTTCGTTAAGTTTTTTCGTTACAGTCACCATGTCCTGTCCTGTTGTCTCATCATAGACTACTTCGCCGTCAACTTTGACAACAACCGGAATCGGGTTGAACACGCCGGCTTTATTGATCAATATTGTAAATGTATTTTCCGCGCCTTCCATTGTCTTTGACGGCCCGATTATTGTGACTCCTGCATCTTTATTGATAACTTCAGGCCGGACGAGGCTTATTGACGCATTCAGTTTCTTGGCATAAAGCGCTACATCTCCAAGATCTGCTCCTGCATTGTTATTTCCGTCTGAGAATAGTATGATGCTTCCGTGCGGTTTCAGGTTTGCTAATATTGCATCACCAAGATTGCTTACATCCTCACTTCCAACCTGCCTGATTTCTGTGTTCATCTTTTTCTGTAAATTATCTGCAACATATCCGCTTACGTCATCAAATAGTTTCATTGATGTGCTTTCATCAACCAGGAACTGCACGTACGGGTCTCCTTCTATTGTTTTGTCGACTTGGAGATAAGGCGAGGCCATTGCTGTGCACAGCATTATTATTATCAGCGCTCTTGTTATGTACATTATGTGCCGCAGTCTTTTTTTCTGCGCGATTACTGCAGGCTCTTCTTTGATTTCGATGAATGTCCTGCGGAGCATCCACCATGCAAGGGGCACTAGCACGAGCATCAGGAGCAGCCAGTAAGGCTGTTCAAGCCTTGAGTATGCTAAGTCGAGTACTTGTGTTATGCCCATTATATGTATCCTCTTCTTTTGATTATGTAAAGTTCAATGAATGTGCCGATAAGGCCTATCAGTATCAGTGTTATCGCCCAGGAATATTCCCTTTTTTCCTTGACTGATTGCAGTTCGTAGTCGATGCTTTTCGTGCCTTCGATTTCTTTTGCGCTGATGTCTGATTCTTTTTCATTTAACAAGTTCACCGCCACGATCCTGTCCTCAAACCTGTAAAGCCCGGTCTCGTCCAAGATTATTGATGCTTTATTGACCGTCTTTGTCGGTGTTTCTATCACCTGCGGCTCATCGAGTATTATTGTTTCACCTGCTTTGTAATTGAGGTTTCTTACGTCCTGTGCCGCAGTTAGCTGTTTCAGCAGTTCTGTCCAGAATATCGGGTAGCTTGTTGAGTACTTGAATTCTGATGTTTCTGGTATTCCAAAATAAACATATTTCGCTAATCCGTCCTGCTTTACCGCGATTAGCGGATTCTCGTTTATGCTTGCTATTCTTATCGCGCCGTTCGTAAGCTCTGATTCAAAGTATTGGTCTACTGTGCCGAACTCTGTGTTTTTTGTGTACGCGTTCATTTGGTCTAT
>JAHWHO010000038.1 GCA_019323255.1 Candidatus Woesearchaeota archaeon | reverse complement strand
TCATCAAGAAAACCGAGCGCCCTGCTGCTGACAACCTCATCCCTGAGCCAGCGCTGATGAAACCATGGAAGGCCCGCAAACAAGCCATTATCAGCACGCAATGAAAGCAGGCTGTTCGCGGCACAATGGTACGCCCTGCGCACATCACTATCAAGCCTGCAGATAACCGGCGCGGCCTTCTGCGCCTTAAACGACTTCGCAAGAGCAAGAGCCCCTTCTTTTGTTTTCGCAACGCCAAGATCCAGTTTCGAGCAGGTGAAAGTACCTATGCGAAAAACATATCTATCATATGGCGGACTTTGTCTAGACTCGTCAAAAGCATAATGCTGCTGCCGCCATTCGTCAGCTTTTGAAAAATGCATGCCAGGACTATAGAAAGCAAGCCATAGCTCAAACTCACCGCCGCGCTTCTCATGAACATCGTCGCGCTTTTTGAAGTGAACATAAACAACATCCTTGTCTTCAGTGATCTCATAAAAACGACCCCACTCACGGTTATCAAAGTTTTCCTTGCAGTCAAGCACTACATCAAAGCTTGATTTTGGCGACAACTCATAATGCAAAACATTTTTGCAGTCCGCAAAAGAAAAGCTCTCCTTTAAATTCTTTCTGATTCTTGTCATCTTTCTGAAATCGAACGTAGTGGCGCCGGGCTTCTCCTTATGCTCAAAAGAAACAGCAGTCCTGTACATTTTTCCGTCGATCCAGAAAACAATACCATCATAGCGCGAATCTACCTCCGGGCCGAGGATGAGAAAACTGCCCGCGTTATTCGTCAGCAGAAACTTCATTCCGCCTCACCACGATAAAATGCCGCAGCGTCCTCAGGCGAGACGCTGTTGATAACAATGCCAGAACCCCTCTCAAAACCGCCCCAGATCGCGATATCGGGATAAACCTCAATATGGACATGAAGATTCTCCCCCTTAGGACTATAATGAACAGCATAGTTGTAAGAAATATTTGTGATACTATTAATGCGCTCAAGCACTTTTTTCAAAATGTCTGCCATAGAACCAAACGGGATGTCTGAAAAGCTTGTAATGTGCTGCTTTGGAAATATCCATGCTTCGTAATTATACCTGGACGCATAAGGAGTAAAAGCGACAACATCCTTGTTCTCAAAACAGAAACGCTTGCTCCTGCGCTCATGGGAAATGATATCACAATACGGGCAGGTCAGGAACTTCCTCACGGCCCTGCACTCATCCGCAACAGACTTTGGAAGAATATTAGTCGAAACAACCTGAGAATGGCTATGGAGAATGCTCGTGCCGCCAAACAAGCCATGGTTCTTGAATACATTAACATAAGCAATGTCTTCTTGTTTCTGCAGCTCATCTATCCTTTTTGCGTAAATTTTCAAAATATCCGAAATCTCCTTTACGCTAAGCTGGTGGAGCTGGCGGTTGTCGCGCGTTTCAACAATCACTTCATGATTGCCATAAGCAGAAGCGAACGTGAAAAAACGATTATGCGTCTCAACAACAGGATTGCCTTCAAGCGTTACAGCAGGAAACTTGTTCTCAAACCAGCGAATTTTCCAGCCAGCATCACCCTCAATCCTGCCTTTCTCATTAGGAGTAAGATTCTCATGGCCCGGAGCGAAATAATCAATGCCGTGCTTTGAAGAATAGGGCTTAGCCAACTCCCTCGGCCTCTTGCCCCGGCCGGCTGAGACAATCACCCATCTATCTAAAATATAGTCCTTTCTAAGCTCTCCCATATTACCTCTTTTTATTATCTGCAAAGAAAGTGGATTTATAAAGATTGTGCAATCAATAAAATCAAAACATTTAAATATCACAGACGACAAATCACTACTGATGGAAAGAGGTGACAGCGTATTAAAGGTAGCTGTAGTTAGTGTTGTAGTTATTTGCAGCATAGTTGCGATTGTTCTGTGGATCGGAAGAGGGCCAACAGGCAATGTTGTGAATTCCGCAGACTTCATTGGCGATGGCTACGGAACAGTTTGCGAAGACCTTTTTTACCAATGTGCAGGTTTCAGCATCCCGTACTTTCTGGGAGTTCAAGGTTATCAGGTGACATGTTGCTGCCCTGAGCACTACCAGGGGAATGGCAAATGCCTAAGACCGAAGAGGGTGACACTGTGAAAGACCTAAAAAATGTGGCATTCGTTGGCGCTTTAACAATAGCAGGCATGGTAGTTCTTTTCATGCTGAACGGCTCAACAACAGGACTGCACAATTACGGCGGAGGCGGATACAGGGAAGCTGTATGCAAATATGTAACCCCTCCGATAGGAGACTCATTAGAACAATGCATGAATACTGTTATGGAAACATGCTATATAATGCACACTCCGTACTTGACCCTGCAAAGCAAGTTTGATGACTGCTACAATGCATGCATCATAAATGGCGGAGATTACTGCAGAGCATACCACAACAAATAAAAAGGTGAAGAGTATTTAAATGCTATTCACGCATAATATTTAGAAAAAGGAGGAAAAAAGATGGCGAAAAAAAAGGTGCAAAAGCAAGAAGACAGAAGCGAGATACACATGCTGCTTCTAGGCATGGTCGCCGTACTCGCAATTGTAGGACTCGTATTAATGTTCAATGCTAGAATGGCAACTGGAAAAGTGTCTTACCTTCCAAATCCTGAAATCGTAACACCAACACAGGCATGCGCCGGAGCTCCTGCCTGCCCGGATGGCTCAGGAAGAACAATGACAGGACAGGATACGTCCCAGATGACCCAAGGGGTAATGACGTACATCTGCTCATGCCCAATAACAGGCGTTGAAGACTACAGGCTGACAGTACAACTGCCCAAATGAATACAAGCAGCATTGGATTAGTCATCTTTGCAATCATCGCTCTTACAGCGGTGTTCTCTTTCATAATAGTGATGGGACCGCCCACGGGAGACTACAATAAGGGAATCGGCACCAGCACGTGGACGATAGAGAGTGCATACAGAGCATGCAATAGAGAAGTGAATTGCAACGGCGGGATGGCTGCGCAAGCGATTGGATACGACGCCATCAGCAATATAGTCATATGCGAATGCGCACCAAGCAACTATCTCGGCCAGGGCTTTGTATTCAAAAGAAGCCTAATACCTAATGCATAGTTTTTTATTTTGACCTTTTTCTTTCAATTTCATGGAAAGGATTGGAGCGGAGCATAAAAGCATTCTTGAGGCCGCAGGCATAAAAGAGCTCAGGCCCGCCCAGAAAAAAGCACTTGATGCAGGACTGCTTACGGGAAAAAACCTTCTTGTCTGCACACCAACAGCAAGCGGAAAAACATTAATCGCTGAGATGGCAGCCATGCATGGATTGCTTGAGAAACGCGGAAAGGCAGTATATATAGTCCCGCTGATCGCCCTTGCAAATGAAAAATACAAGGATTTCAGTAAAAGATATGAAAATACAAGGATCGCACTCAGCGTAGGCGACAGAGACAGCTCAGACCCTTATCTAATAGACTACGATATAATCATCTGCACAGCAGAGAAGCTTGATTCACTGATAAGGCACCAGGCAACCTGGCTCAGCTTAGTATCCACAATCATAATAGATGAAATACACCTGCTTAATGATGTCAGCAGAGGGCCTACTTTGGAGATACTGATTACGGCATTGAAAAAGATAGCACCAAAGGCGCAGATTATTGGGCTTTCGGCGACCATAGGCAACCCTTTGGAGCTCGCAACATGGCTTGATGCGGGCTTAGTTGAGGATACTTGGAGGCCCGTTCCGCTTAAGAAGGGCACGCTATTTCTGGGGGATTTGGAGTTCCAAGACCAAAACATTTAAAAAGTGTTATTACATAGTGGTAACAAAATGAGTGGAGATATTCCTAAATGGGAGCAATTAGCAGGTGATGATTCATTTATTACTAGAAATGCCGCTTTAAATACTCTTATTATTCAAATTGCTCAAGAACCAAACCCGCATCTTGATGAAATTCTTGAAAAAGGCATGGATAAACATCCGGTTGCAGACAAGGCAGAGAGCATACTTACATCATTAGTCCGTAAAAACGGCGAAGCACAGGCTGTTTACATGAAAGCAGTACCGTTCAGAGTCTTTGACCATGTTGGAGTACAGCTGCCAAAACTCGCATTTCCTGAAGAAGGGAAAGCGCTGGTCGTTACTGAATCCCCTGCAGATCTTGTTGAGACTGCTTTTGAGTTCTACTCGAGCGCAGCAGACCAATATGTAGAAGGCATGGAAAATATATGGAGAAAACTCCAAAGAATTCCCCTAAGCCCAGAAGCGAGAGCTTATGAAGCAGGCATAAATGCGCTTAGTTATCTTTCAAGAGTATGGCCGAGACGCAGACGGGCATTTGCACACACGATAAAAGAAATTCATTCAACAATGATGGAGTACCTTTTTCATCTCGCAATACACAACAAAATTGATTACCACAGCCTGGAATTTGATGCAAGGCAATTGGTAAGGAATGCGTACAAGACTGCACAAATAATTGACAAGAAATTCGGCCTGCAGAGAAGCAAACCCAATCTCGAAAAAACAATCCGAACGCAACTGCCGCCATACAAAACTGTCCGCGAAATAGACAGTCCTCTGACATTAGAAGAAGATCCTAGGAAGATGCCCGCAGAAACAGTAGATATGCAGGATTCAAATCCATATGTGGATGCTATGTTTGGACATATAACAGATGAAATTCTCACGGCAAATGGCGAGACAACGCGAACAGATGCAGAACACGAACCATATATAGACCCTAAAGCTGAAACAGTAATCCAAGCAGATACAACCGTACCTTACCCGCCAGGATACATAGGTGAGGCGGACAGGACTAAGGCGATGGAGCTTCCAAATCCCGCTAAACCGGTGCAGAAAATTCCGGACATGAAGCCCGGCCCGAGAATATGGCAGTCGCAAGCAGAGCTAATGGAGCATTACTTTCCGTTCCTGTTGCGAGATGCCGTAGACGATTATCCCGGCAGGCCTGC
>JAHWHO010000037.1 GCA_019323255.1 Candidatus Woesearchaeota archaeon | reverse complement strand
TCTCACCTTTGGAGAACTAGATTGAAACAGCATATAGAAGTACTTGTGAAACTAGTTTCATGTGAAGTAGAAAATCGTAGAGTAAAACGCTCTGAACGCACTCCTAGTTATATTGTGCTATTGAGCGTTCAGAGCGAAGGAGATTTTCTACTGAGTTTTATTTAAGTACTATGAGGTTTGTCATACCTCTTCTTTTGCGCTCCACTATTCCTTTTTGCTCGAGTTTGTCGACTATTCTGGTTACTTTTACTTTTGAGAATTCAGTTTGTTTGATTATGTCGCTTTGGTATGCTGAGCCTGTTTCTTTCACTATTTCCAGCACTTTCTTTTCATCAGCATCCAGGCCAGTTACTGGTTTTTTGGTATGTTTTAACGTGAGATATACCCCTCCCGCAAGCACTGCAAAACTTATGCCGAATGCTATGATGATCAGCCAGCTTGCGGGGTTTTCATGTGCAGGGCATTGGTCCATTGTGACTTCCGGGTCTTTTTCTACCATTTTGCATAAGAATGCACTCTGCTTGTCCATGTTTATCTTGACGAATGTTAGTGTGACTAGAAGCACTATCGCGAGCACGGTCATTATGAGACCTATCTTTTTGTTCATGTTTTGTTCTTTTGCTGGTTGATTTTTAAACTTTGTTAATCATAAGTGTTTTATACTCCCAGATCTATCTTTCATCCTGAGGTGATTATCATGGGTACTATGGGTACTAAGATTGTTGGTGTTGATGTTAAGAAACTTCTTGATCTTCTGAATAAGGCTCTTGCGGATGAATGGCTTGCGTATTACCAATATTGGGCAGGCGCTAAGGTCGCAAAAGGCCCTATGCGTCCAAATGTTGCTGACGAGTTTGAGGAGCATGCTAAGGAAGAATTAGGGCATGCAAATAAAGTTGCTGAGAGAATTATCCAGCTTGGCGGCACTCCGATTATTTCGCCGGATTTCTCAAAATCGAACTGCAAGTACGACGCTCCGAAGAATCCTTTCGTTGTTAATGTGCTTAAGCAGAACATCAAAGCGGAGCAGTGCGCTATCGAGACATACAAGAAGCTGATTGATTTCGTGCGCAGTAAGGACGACGTCACTTATGATATGGTATTAAGCATCCTGAAGGAAGAAGTAGAGCACGAAGAAGAATTGCAGATGCTTCTCGAGGATATTGGGCTTACTAAGAAGGTCTAAGGCAGAGTCTAAAGATCTGCTATGCCATATATATTTTGGTTTTGCATTATTCTTTTATTGTAGTTGTTCGTAGGCATTTTTATGGATGAAATCTATAGCGTTTCATGGATGGGAGATAAGCCAGTTGAAGTCTCTGTTTTAGGCAAAGATAATTATCTGACTCAATTCGATATTGATTATTGCAAAGTGCGCGGTCAGTTTTATTATCATTGGAGTGGAGCTGGCCCTTCTGAAGGCGTGGCTCGCGAGGGTCTTGATAAGCTTCCTAATGGTGTGAGAACTTTTGAGCAGCTTGTTAAGCATCTCGCACTTATAGAAGACGACGGGCAATTTTGCGATGAATGCGATGACTGGTTTCCAGACAGTAATATGTGTGATCATCTGTTTAGCAAAGAATTTTCGGACGCGTAAAAAAATCATTTCTCTGCGGCCATATTCTTTACTCTTTCTTCTTTATCAGCAGCCAATTATTCGGCGGCCTGAACTTGACTAATGTAAACTCTCCATGTAATTTCTTTCCTTTCAGAACAAACTTAATCTCTTTTGGTGTCTTCTCCAACAGCTTGTACGTTCCTTTGTCCCAGATCTTTACTGTTCCTGCGCCGTACTGTCCTTCGGGTATTGTGCCTTCAAATTTTGCATAGCTTTTTGCATGGTCCGCTGTCTCCACTGCTAATCTTTTATCTTTCGGGTTCATGGAAGGCCCTTTGGGTATTGCCCAGGATTTCAGCACGCCGTCCATCTCTAAACGGAAGTCATAGTGCAGGTGGCTTGCATCGTGTTTTTGTACTACAAATATTGGCATGAGCTTAGGAAGCCTTAAAAATATTAAATTGTTTCGTATATAAAAAGAGGTTTGCATGAAAGCATACGATGTTATTGTCATTGGTTCTGGTTCTGGCTTGATTATTGCCGATGAGGCTTCGCGGGCAGGACTTAAGGTCGCGCTTGTGGATAAAGGGCCGCTTGGCGGCACGTGCCTGAATAATGGCTGTATCCCTTCCAAGATGCTTGTCTATCCTGCTGACAGGGTTATGGACATTAATGATTCGGGAAAGCTCGGTATAAAAGCGAAGGTTCAGTCGGTGGATTTTCCTGCGATTATGAAGCGTATGCATAAGCTTGTGAACTCTGACAGGAGGAGTATACTGGAAGGTTTAAAGAAGATTGATTATTATCCTGTTTCTGCCAAGTTCGTTGATAAGTACGCGCTTGATATCGGCATTTCAGGGAAGAAGATTTTTATCGCTGCGGGCAGCAGGCCTTTCATTCCTCCCGGCCTTGATAATTATCTAACAAATGTTTCTTTGCTTAAGCTGAAGAAGCTTCCTAAGAGCTTTATCATTATCGGCGGCGGTTACATTGCAGCAGAGTATTCTCATTTCTTTTCAGCGATGGGTACGAAGGTCATTATACTGGAGGCATCCGATCGCATCATTCATAGCGAAGAGCCGGACATCTCCAAATTTCTTATGAATAAGTTGTCCGGGCGCGTCAGTATTTTTACAAATACAAAAGTGGTTTCGCGCACGAAATCCGGCGTTATTGCCAAGACGAAAGGTAAACAGCGCAGCTTCCGTGCAGAGCAGGTCTTAGTTGCTACTGGCAGGATGTCTAATGCTGACTTGCTAGATGTTAAAAAGGCAGGCATAAAGACGGATAAGCGCGGCTTCATTAAAGTGAATGATTATCTTGAGACTAATGTGAAGAATATCTGGGCATTTGGGGATATTATAGGGCGGCAGATGTTCAGGCACGCTGCGAATGAAGCCGCTTATATTGCATGGAATAACTCAAACGGCCGGAAAGTCAGGATGGACTTTGATGCTGTCCCGCGTGCTGTTTACTCTTATCCCCAGATAGCCTCAATTGGCATGAATGAAGCTGAGGCGAGGAAAAAACACAGTGTACTTATTGGTAAAAGCTCTTATCGCGATGTCGCAAAGGGAGAGGCAATGCTTGCAGATGGCTTTGCAAAGGTGATTGTTGATAAGAAGACTATGAAGCTTCTTGGCTTCCATATTATCGGCCCTTATGCGCCTATGCTGATCCAAGAGGTCGCGGATGCATTCGCGAATGGAAGAAAGCTGGATACGCTGTCTGCGATGCACATTCATCCTTCCTTGTCTGAGCTTATTCCTTCTGCTTTACGCAGTCTTGAATAGTTTCACTGGACACGCGCGCGTAAGCTATTTTTATTCCTCTGTGCGAGTTTCTTTGATGACAGACACTATCAGCATTCGCTGCGTTCCTATCAGGCGGGAGTATGCTTGCAATACCGGCTTGTCTGAGCGGTATTTCAGGCGAGTCCTCGAAAAGCAGGGCTGGCTTGTCTGGCGCGGCGGCTCGATCGACATGCTAAGGAGGGATGAGCTGTATCCTAATGTTAGACGGAAATATGGTAAGCTGATCAGCCTTCTCTCACTTCATCATCCTGATAAGCTGCAGCTGCTGCAGTACTGGTGCGCCGTGCACCACGGAATGCCTGATTTCATCTGCTACAGGAAAGGCAGGTTTAAGTTTGTCGAGTGCAAGTTCAAGCACGAGCAGCTGAGCAAAAGGCAGAAACTCTGCATACAGAAGCTGCAGGCTTTAGGCTTTAAAGTTGAAGTGCTAAAGTTTGTCGATCCTTCCACAAGAACTATACGCGCGAGAATAAACTATAAGACAAAAGAAAAAATAATTCTGGAAAAGCAGAAGCCTATCTTCGCTTTCGCGCCTTAGGTTTGGCTGCCTTCCTCTGGAAAAACAATAGGTACACAATCGGAAGTATTCCCGCTGTGTTGAAGATGAGAATGCAGACGTACCATGCTAGCTGGCTGTTTCTTGCAGACTTCCACATGCCTATACTTTTCCATATACAGTCCCATATGCCAATTATTGCCAAGACTATTATTAGTGCCAATGGCAATCCGTTAAACATTTCATATACCATACTCAAGTGACTCTCCTTTTCTGTTTAAATTGTTTTCGCAAGTGCGGTCTCTTTATGGGCGTATCCTTTAGGATTTGTATTGTATCTTTCAACAAAATAT
>JAHWHO010000036.1 GCA_019323255.1 Candidatus Woesearchaeota archaeon | reverse complement strand
CCCTGGATTACTGTCAAAGAAGACAAAGTAATCAGGCCTGATGGAAAGCCGGGAATTTATGGCACTGTTAATATGATTGGAGGTATCTCTGTTCTTCCCATCGACGAAGAAGGTTTCGTCTATCTTACAGAAGAGTTCAAGTATGCGATTGGAAGGAATTCCATTGAAGTCGTCAGCGGCGGTATTGACAAAGGCGAATCCCCTTTAGAAGCCGCAAAGAGAGAACTGAAAGAAGAGCTTGGCATCGAGGCTGAAGAGTGGACTGATCTTGGCTCAATGGATCCTTTCACATCTGTTGTCAGCTCCCCAGCAACTCTTTTCCTGGCGAGGAAACTGAAATTCTCCGACACTAATCCCGAGGGCACGGAAAAAATAAAGGTCCTCAAGGTCAAATTCGAGGAAGCAGTTCAAATGGTTATGGACAGCAAGATAACCCATGGCCAGAGCTGTGTCCTCCTCCTCAAATCAAAAGTATTTTTAACTAAATAATTCTTACAATCATAAAAATGAGGCGATACAAGACCATAATTATAGGCGGCGGAATTTCCGGCCTTGCCTGCGGCCTCACCTTGAACAAAGCAAAAGAAGATTTTCTATTACTAACAAAAAACCTTGGCGGCAGGATGCTCGCATCAGGAAAAATCAATTACGGCGCAAGCTACATCACAAGCGAGTACAAACTAACATCAGAATTTATCGGCAGGGGCGAGCGAATCTCTGCAAATGATGCATACTTTTTCGACGGCAAAAGCTGGACAACAGTCTATAAGCTGAGAAACTTGTGGGGCTTGCTTATCCTGCGTTTTAAAATCAAAAGCCTCGTAAAAGACTTAAGAGTCTTCAGGAAGAAATGCCTGAATATGGAGCAGAAAGATGCTTTAACGCCTCTTTTGAAAGAATACCTATCAAAAACTCCCAAGGATTTCGTAAAGGAGTACAATCTTAGCTACCTGAATAAGTTTTTTGCCAAGCCTGTTCTCGAGAGCACATTCTTTACCCCAATAGACAAGGTTAACCTTTTGCAGTATTTTGTCGTCCTTTTTCCTGCCGTTCTACCAACTTACCGTGCAGACTTCTCCAAAACCATTCCCAAACTGACCAAAGGCTGGAAGAATAAGATCAGGAAGGAAGCTGTCTTATCGCTTAAGAAAAATAAGAAATATATCGTCAAGACTTCCAAAGGATCTTATGAGGCGGATAATATTGTCCTTGCTCTTCCATACAGGTATGCTAAGAAGCTTTGGAAGGTTCCGCGGCCTAAATATCCTGGCATCACATGTTATGCCTGGCACATAAAGGGCGACAGGGATGATAAGAAATTTATCTTCTTTGATGAGAAAAAATACGGCATTTATTGCATTTGGCGCCAGGAAGACGGCACTGATTTGATGTTTTCCAAGAAGCCGCATCCAGACTTAAGAAAAGTTTACAAAAAATACAAGGTTCTCAGCAAAGTCTTCTGGGATCCTGCCGTAATCCTCTCTGGAAAGAAATGGGTTAAGCAGAAGTTAAGCGACAGCATGTTCGTAGCTGGCGACTATAATATCTCATGCCTCGAAGATTCTTTCATCACTGGAGTCTATGCGGCTAATCAAATTATTTCTTCATCGCGCTCTTGATCTGCGCAGGCGTATATCCTGCCTGTTTCATCTTTTTCGCTATGTCCTGCTGGGTGAACCCTCTCGACAATGCAGACTTCACATAGCTTGCTGCACCGCTTACTTTTGGCGGCTTTAGCGCCATCCATGCAACTACTCCGATTATTATCGCTATGAGCACTGCTCCGAGTATTATCCATGGCGTCTTTGCAGGTGCTTCTTTTGGCACTTCTATAGGAACATAGCATGGCTGGCATGGCCCTCCGCAGTCTATTCCCGTCTCACCCTGGTTCTGTACGCCGTCGTAGCATGAGGCTCGTTTTGGCGCTGTATACGCGCATGCCTGCACTTGTCCAGGCGCTGCGGGCCTCAATGTGCATAGCTGTTCAGGATCTTCTTTTACAAAAGTACAGGTTCTTTTCATTGTGCTGTCTGGCTGGCATGCTCCCCATTCTCCGCATTGCCATGTTCCTGCGCACATTACGTCGCCTGCTTCAGTTCCCACTGTTGGCATCCATGGTGTGTAGGCGCCTCCGCCTCCACCACCGCCGCCTCCGCCTCCAGAGACTCTTCGTGTGCATAATCCATTCTTGCACCAGCCTGATCTACAGTCGCCGTTCACAAGGCATGTTTGCCCATTTCCGCATTTCGGGCAGTTTCCTCCGCAGTCTACGTCTGTTTCATTAACATCCTTAATATGGTTGCTGCATGTGTTTGCTGGTGTTGGTGGTGCCTGGCATGTTCCATTCACGCAGTTTCCTGATGTGCAGTCCGTATCATTGTAGCAGTCTTGTCCATTTGCACATGGCGGGCACGTTCCTCCGCAATCGAGGTCTGTTTCTCCCAATAAAGCTTCAAATACGGAATTATCACAGTGTCCTGGGTAGCACATTCCATTTACGCACAATCCGGACACGCAATCAGCGTCTATGCTGCAATTATAGTAAACCTGGCATCTCGGGCATGGCCCTCCGCAATCCACGTCTGTTTCTCCCAATACTGCATCAAATGCCCCATTCGTGCAGTGTGATGGAATTCCTGGTGCATATGTTAAGTCCAGGTGTGTTATCGCATATGGCTGCAATGGTGACTGTCCCACAACTGTGCCATTAATTGCAAAGCTTGCCTGTATTCCTGTTGCGCCGACGTATATCAGGAACAGCGGGTTATACCCGTATTGGTTGTTTGCATCAACGTAAGTGAATATTGGCATCGCTATGGGGGGATCAAGTGTTACATCAATCCTGTCTCCCGGATGTGCGCCATTTACATTGCCATAAAACTGATGAATGTCTGGTGTTAGCTGTGCAATCGCTGCAGGCACCATAATTAACAAAACCGCGAGTATTATTAGTCGTTTCATTGCAGCACACCTCCTATTGTTGTAACCCAGCACGATTGCCCAATGTCTATCGGTCCCGGCGGCACTTGCTGGAACGTCCATCCTGGAGGTCCTGCAGTTGGCGTCTGGCAATATACCGGCTGCGTAAGGTCAAAGATTGCCGCGTAGTTCATTAAGTCATCATGTTTTGTTGGTGTGAAGAGCATTCTTCCTGGATCTACATTCACAGCACCGCCCTGGTCCTGTACATCGTATATTCTAATATCGTGCGGTGTAGTTGATCCCATAACCAAGAAATACCCATTGAATCTATCCACATCACTTAAATCAGACGGCACTCCGCCGCTGTATGATTCCCATTTCTGTAATGCAGGATCCCAGTCATACACGATCTCAATATCTGATGCAGCTGTTCCAAATACTGTTGGAAGGTCATTGTTTGCGAGCTGTATCGGCATTCCTATCGGCATAAGCGGGTTTCCCTGGATTAAGTAATGCAGGTAGTGCAGGAACTGTCCTGTCGAGTCGTAATAGTTTGCATACATCTCCAATCCGAATATTGGTATCGGCATTCTTACGTTTAGTTCATCATAGATTTCATCAGGCCCCATCATGTCTATGTCTATGAACAGGTCTACCATATTGGATACATCCTGTGCTGTTCCGCCTGATATCACCATTGCCCAGCCTAGTCCTGGATAGTTCGGGAATGCTTTGATTATTCCGTCGCCTTGTTCCAGCTGTGAGCATGTGCTTGCTCCGAGCATTTGTTCTACTTGCGGGTCTGCGCATGTTCCTACAACAAATGTAGGTCCTGTGAGAGACGGGTATGTTATCTTTGCTCCCTGCAGATAAATATATGCTGCGCCTGCTCCCGGTATCAAGATCGTTTCCAACCAGTTATTGTTGTTCTCATCCAGCTCTATTATCTGGTTGTTTGGATCGACGCGGATTTCAAGCGTGTGCGATCCTGGCTGCTGTGGGCCTATTATTGCTGTTGATGTGACGGTTCCGCTTCCTACTGCTCCGCCTATCGTGCCTATCACTGGCACTGTAATCTCATCAACCAGTACATTATCAACAACAACATGGTACTCTGTTTGCTGCGTCGTAGGCTCATTGCCAATATTTGTAATGGCGACATCGAGGTTTATCTGACTTGTCGATGTCGGCGCAACAGGTGTCATTACAACACTTACTACAAGATCCGGTGCAGGTATCATTACTGTCTGGCTCCATTCGTTATTATACTCGTTTCCTTCCACAACCTGGTTGTTTGGATCCACTTTCAATGTAATATCGTGCTGTCCTGGTGTCAATGGCGGAATTATTGCTGTTGAAGTGAAAGTTCCGCTTCCGATTGCACCGCCTATCGTACCTATCACTGGCACAGTTATTTCATCAACCAGTACATTATCAACAACAACATGGTACTCAGTTTGCTGCGGCGTAGGTACTGGCCCGAAGTTTGTGATTGTCACATCGAGATTTATCTGATCGTTCTTTGTCGGCGCAGCAGGCGTCATTACTGCCGATATCCCGTAGTCGGGCTTTGGCGTTCCCTGTACTGTGAAAGTGACGCTTCCGTTGTTGTTTGCATAATCTGATTCTGCTACTCCTGCATCTGCATCAAAGAGTATTGTGTATGTTCCGGCCTGCATTGACGGGTAGGTTTCTGTGTGGGTCCATACCTGTCCTGGTAATATTTCAGGCAGTTGCATTGATACCAGACTTCCGCCGACCCATTCTATTGTATAGCTGCCTCCTGCAGGTGCTGCTGCTGTTCCTGTGTTCTTTAGTTCAATGTTCAGCGTAGCTGTTTCGCCTTCGGTTATTGTTGCAGGAGTTACTTCAAGCTTTTGCAGTTCGAGATCCGGAAGCTGCGCTGATGATGCCACTGACAACTGCAGCAGTTTGACATTGTTTAGCTCATTTGTTTCAAATAGCAGATCATTCGGGTCTACAACAAGTGTGATGTCGTGCGGTCCTGGAGATAGCGGCGGTACTGTGTACGTTTCAACATTTTGCTGCCCTGACTGCACTGTTGTTGTGTATTCATATTCTTTGTTTCCATCAACATACAGGTATACTTCCGTTGTTGCCGTTGTTGGTCCGGGATTTCCAACGAATAATTGTAATGTGACCGGATCCAGGTCTGTGTAAGGTCCGCCTGTTGTTTGTATTTTATTCGCGCTTACGTCAACCTGGTCATACACATTAAAGCTGAATATTCCTTCATTGTTAGTTATTATCGCATCTGCGGGGTCTGTGCACTCGGCAACTATTCTGAACTGGTTGCTTCCGGGCTGTGTTACCTGGAACTGTTCTCCAATCCTTGCTGATTGTCCTGGCGGCAGGTTTGCTACAAATTGCGTCAATGAGTAAGAATTAATCTGTACACCATTTAGGTAGGTTGTTATTGTGCCGTCATTGCATGTTAGTGTTCCTACATTCTTTACATCAACGAGTACATTTGCTGCTCCGCCCACAACGGGGTTTGGCGGCATTAGATCCCATGTTGTCAAATCAATTGCCAAGTCCGCATATGGTCCTGTTGGCAGTGTGTAATTTACTACGGTGATTTGAATGCTTTGTTCATTATTGCCTAAGTCAGATTCTGATACCCATGTTCCATCTCCGCCCTGGTAGCCTGTTCCTGGCCCGCCGATGCTTATTGCTGCTGTTGGGTGCCATACATCGTGGTGCATTTGCGGTGAGACTGTTAATAGGTAAACTCCGGGTATTGTTGGTGCTGAAAGGCTGAAATATCCTATGGATGTTTGCCCCGGGTCGAGACTTGCTTGCCCGTAATTGATTGGGCCTGTGCGGGTGCCATCGAGTTTTGTCCAGCCTAATACTGTGGCCAAGTAATCGCCGACATTTTCTACTTCTGTCTGCCCATTAATTGTTTCTCCTACTAAGTATGTTGTCTTTGGCAAGTTGAGTGCTGTTGTTTCAAGGTCCGGCCTTGAGGATGGGTCCGGGCTTCCTGCCGCAACTGCCATTCCGTAGAACGCGTGTCCTACTCCGACAGGAGCAAGTGTCGCTGTATCTACAGGTTGAGTCATTGTGGATGGTAGACTAACAGCAGCATATGTTGCACCTGCTTCGTAAGCTAAAGTTGTCGATCCGCAGACTGCTGATCCGTCAGATCTTCTTAATGCTGGATATGTTTTGCATGCTTCATCAATTAAGCTCTGCTGCAGTTTTTGCGCCGCACCCACAAACTCTGTACTGGCATAAATATTAGGCAGGGTTAATGTATCTCCTTGTATTTTTGACGCAGCTTCCGCTACAATATCTTGCATATTTAGGCTGGATGTGGTGATTGTTGGCGTGCCAATCGCTTTTCCGTACGGTTGGCAGCTTGCTAACATTAGAAGGATTAGAACAGCTATTGTTAACTCCTTTTTCAACTTGCACACCTCTTTGCCAGTATTATGATTTAGTATACTAATATATTGCTTTCATTTATATATTTATCTATGGGTGATATTGACTGCAGCGCGAAAGGAATAAATAGCACCAGACCCTCTATCAGATCAAAGAGGTGTATTTGATGAAAGCTTACGAAATCCTTGCTGTGGTTCTTGTCGTTGTATGCGGCATTGTCGCGTTCTGGTATCTTGTGCAGGACAGTAGCTCAGGAATGGCAATCAGTACGAG
The DNA here is from genome assembly GCA_019323255.1 of Candidatus Woesearchaeota archaeon. Lineage (GTDB taxonomy): Archaea > Nanobdellota > Nanobdellia > Woesearchaeales > ARS49 > JAHWHO01. Next base: position 7,094 of record JAHWHO010000036.1, on the reverse strand, counting down.
CTATCACTATAATGAAGGGCAGAAAGGCATCGTTTATACTACTGACCCCTATACTGAGACGCCGGGAATTCCTGCAATTCAATTGCTGGGCACCCGCTTCCCTGCTTTTGTACTATTAGATAGCCTTGGCTTGTATGATATTGGCAAGTGCAGGAGCGATATGATGTCTAAAGCGAGGATTGCTAACCCGAAGACACTCTTTGATTGCTATAATACCCCTCTAGGCCAGTATGTTAAGGGCGAACCTGTTGATCCGTGGGGCAGGACAAGATTCAAGGGCAACCTATTCTGCTACAAGCGCTGGACTGGCGGCGAGGCGCAGGGAATTGACACAGGCGCTGAAGTTACTGATAAGCTGATGAAAACGCTTGTCGAATCAGAAGAAGAGTCCTGGACTTCTGTCAGGGCTATTAACTCTGAAGGCGTTTCAAAACTGATTCCTGTGTGCGCATGAAGCCTTTTGCTGTCAAGCATAAGCAAACGGGGGAGCTCTGCAGGGTTCTCCATATTTTTTCTGATTCCGACGGCGCGATTCTTTGCCTGCTTGCTTCAAGCTCCGGCGAGATGAAAGAAGTTCATTTGAACAGGCTTAGGGAGAACTATACGTTCGAAAATCTTTTATAGGCCGCTCTTTGGCGCGTTTCTATGCTTGAGGGACTATCACCGGATAAAAGGGAGAGCTTATTCCATATTGCGCTCATTAAGACTAGAAGACTGAGTGCTGGCAGTGCTTCAGCAGATAAGAAACTCAGAGAACTACTGCAGCAGCACGGCACTTTTGAGGAGATTTACAAAGCTAAGGAAGGCAGTTTGATCCCTGTCGAAGGATTATTAGAATCAATTCCGAGCATTGATAAAGTTATAAGAGCTCTAAAAAGAGCGGATGACTTCCATACACTAACAATTACATCTGATAACTATCCGCTTAAGGATATTGCCAACGCCACGCCCGTTCTTTATGCCCAGGGCAATCTCGACTACTTCGACACCAAAACTATTGCTGTTGTCGGCACTCGCGAGCCTGCGCCTGAAGATATTGAAGATGGAACAAAATGCCTGGAGAGGCTTCTGAAGAAAAATTATACTATTGTCAGCGGTTTGGCTGCCGGATGCGATACTCTGGCCCATGAATTTGCTGTCAATAACGGCGGAAGAACTATCGCCGTGCTTGGCCGCGCGCTGGATAAGTATTATCCTCAGGAAAACAAGGATTTGCAGGATAAGATAGCTAAAGAACACTTGCTTGTTTCTCAGTATCCTATCGGGATTACCTCTTACCCTCCTTTTTTCGCGCATAGAAACCATACAACTGTTTCATTGTCTAAAGAAGGAATTGTGGTTATCCAGGCCGGAGATAAAAGCGGTACGCAGCATGCTATTCGGCATTGCGTTGAACAGGAAAAGCCTTTGTATGTATTAGTGCGGAATCTGATCAGGGCTCATCCTTGGGTCTGGGAACGCCAAGAATATATTAAAGAACGAGGGGACATTATTTTGCCTGACGATGCACCTCCTAGTAGACCTTGATGATTGTCTTGTAGATACGAGCAGGATTAAAGTATTTAGAGGCAATGCGGCAGGGAGAGCTTTTATCACACAGAATATTGGCAGGGCAGATACGAGAGACATTCATCCCTGCCTTCAGGAGATTGTTGCTGATTATGCGAAGCGCGGCGATGTTACTGTTATTACAGATTCTCCCGCAGATTATGCTGCTGCAGTTTTGCGAAAGCATAATTTTCCTGACGTTCCTATTGTTGGTTCTGCTCACAAGCCATTTCCTGCAAGCATTCCTCAGAAATCTTTCATATTGATAGGCGATGCTGCTAAAGATATCTTAACTGCGCATAATTTCAGCCAGCCGAGCATTGGTGTCACTTGGGGTTATAGCTCCAAAAAAAAGCTGGAAAAAGCTCAGCCGCAGGTGCTTGTTGAGGATCCTGAGAATCTGGAACAGGCATTAATTGATATTGAAGCAGGCCGCGTTAAATATGCGCCGTTCCAGCTGCCGAAGGCCCAATGGCTTAATGGCCAGACACAAGTGACTGTGCAAGTTCAGATCGTCCCTGTTGCGAATTATATTCCGCCTAAAAAAGGAAGGGATTACTGGAGCGGGGACATTCTTAATTTCAAAGACATGGCCGATCTCACAGAATCTGAGCTTCAGGGAAGACTTTCTTATTTCTATAATGGCAGGATCAAGACTACGATAACTTATGACCGGCTTATGAATAAAATGGTTTCAGCTGTAGAACATATTGTCAAGCAGGCTTACGGCACTTCACTTCTTGTTGCTGCACCGAATAGGCTGCCTTCTTTTTGTTATAGAAGCGACCCGAACAATCTTTTGGTTAACGCGCTGAACAACCGGCTTGAGAATGTTATTGTTCCCAGCAACAGGATTGTTAGAAGAATTCTTCCAAAGCCTAAATCAAGGGATGGCGGCAGAAGCGCTGCATGGCAGTTCGCAACTCTTGGTTATTTCTCCAAATCTTACGCAGACTGCGGCCGCGCAGATAACATTATTCTTTTTGATGACGTAACGACTTCTTCAACCCAGATCGACTGCATCGCAACTCTCATGCGCGCATGCGGCGTGACTCTGCCAATTTATGCTGTTGCACTTGGAAAGACAGTTGATTAATGCGGCAGGAAAGTTCATATCGGCAGTTCTCATATTTAACCAGTCTACAAGAAATTGCGTAAGGGGGCTCCACCGCCGCCCCCTTAAACCCCGCGGAACTGCGGCAGGCAGGTTTAGTCACTTCGTTCCTAACCTGACTGCTCGGCATCAATTCGTAGACCACTCCAATAAATTGATCAGAGTAAAGAAACTATGCGGCAGGCAGGATTTGAACCTGCGAACCCACTAAGGGAATGGATCTTAAGTCCATCGCATTTTCCAGGCTTTGCTACTGCCGCGTGTTATTAGTCTCCTGCTGGCCTCTTTTAAACTTTTCTGCAATGCAACTTCTACAGAGCTAACAAAAAGCTTTATAAGCAGATAAGGCATCATTATTCCAAAAAGGGTGTTTTAATGAGACAGATATTAGGCTTGTCAATCGTTGCTGGTTTTGCAATACTTTTCATTGTCACTATTGTGATGCTTACGCCTAATATTACAGGGCAGTACACTCAGTCCGGAACTTATCTTCAGTACACACCCGCTGAGGCTTGCATGACTCTTCCTGTTCCTTGTCAGTTCAATAAGTTTGTTACAAGCATTGCAACTGCTGCTCCGTTTAACATGCCGATGGTTGAATGCACCTGTACTGATGGTACTTTGAGGTATGCACTTACAACGAGGCCTGTTGTCGGTCTTGCAAACTCATAATTTTTGTCCATAACAGGTGATTAATTTTTCTTTCCGTTTTTGTTCTGTTTTCACGAAATGCTTTTAAACTACTTGTATCCACCATTGCCCTAATAATTAGGGAGGGTAATTATAATGATATGGTGGAGTATGGTCATTGTTCTCTTAGCAAGTGTTTTAGCGCTAGTTTTCGCAGGTCTTGTTGCTAGGAAGATCAAGAAGCATCCTGTTGGAACAGATGAGATGAAGGAGATCTCAACTGCAATCCACAATGGTGCTATGACTTTTCTGAAGACAGAGTACAAAGTGTTATCAATTTTCGTAGTTATTGTCGCAATACTGCTTGCGTATCTTATCAACTGGCAGTCTGCTATTTGCTTCTTATGCGGTGCAGTTCTTTCAGCGCTTGCAGGCTGGATAGGCATGTACGTTGCTACCCACGCAAATGTCAGGACGACTGAAGCTGCAAGAAAATCGCTTGGAAAGGCGCTTGGAATTTCGTTCTCGTCCGGCGCAGTGATGGGCATGACTGTTGTTGGGCTTGGCCTTCTGGGAGTCACGCTTCTTTTCCTGTTGTTCAGGGATGCATCTATTGTTTTCAGCTTCGGCTTTGGAGCTTCTTCAATTGCTTTGTTTGCGCGTGTCGGCGGCGGTATTTTCACTAAAGCTGCTGATGTCGGTGCGGATCTTGTCGGCAAGGTTGAGAAGAATATTCCTGAGGATGATCCGAGAAACCCTGCTGTGATCGCTGACAATGTTGGTGATAATGTCGGGGACGTTACTGGCATGGGTGCTGATTTGTTTGAGAGTTATGTCGGATCTATTATAGCTGCGATGGCTATTGGGTTCATTTCATTTGATTACGCGGGCTTAAGCATGCCTTTGCTTGTTGCGGCCGCGGGCATCATCTCTGCTATTATCGGCACTGCATTCGTGCGGACAAAAAGCAAGAATGTTCACAATGTTTTGCGCAGGGGGCTTATGGTCAGCTCGATTCTTGTGATTGCTGCTTCATATTTCCTTGCTAAATATCTAATGGGTGACATGGGAGTATTCTATGCTATTGTATCCGGCCTTGTCGCTGGAGTGCTTATCGGCCTTTTGACTGAGTTCTATACTTCGTATTCATTCAGGCCTGTTAAGACGATATCCAAGTCCTGTTTGACCGGTTCAGCTACGAACATCATTCAGGGTCTTTCTGTTGGCATGGAGTCTACCGCTTTGCCGATTATCGTTATTGCTTTAGCGATCTTCCTTGCACACTATTTTGCGGGATTGTATGGCATAGCGATGGCCGCTGTTGGTATGTTATCAACGCTGGGAATATCGCTGGCTATTGACGCTTATGGCCCTGTTGCAGACAATGCGGGAGGCATTGCTGAGATGGCAAACCTTCCTAAGTCCGTAAGGAGCAGGACTGACCAGCTTGATGCGGTCGGCAATACTACTGCTGCGATGGGCAAGGGTTTTGCTATTGGCAGCGCAGCGCTTACTGCTTTGGCTTTGTTCTCTGCGTTCACAACTGCAGTTAATCTCGACGTTATCTCTATCACTACGCCTAAAGTTATCATAGGCCTGTTGATTGGCGGTATGCTGCCGTTCCTGTTCTCTTCTATGACGATGAGAGCCGTTGGCAAGTCTGCTTTCAAGATGATCGAGGAAGTCAGGCGCCAGTTCAGGACTATCAAGGGTTTGATGAAAGGCAAGGCTAAGCCCGATTATGCTAAGTGCGTCGATATTTCAACAAGGGCTGCACTTGCGCAGATGATTGCACCTGGTTTGCTGGCAGTTCTCGCACCGGTTATTGTCGGGAAATTCATCGGTGTCGATGCATTGGGCGGCTTGCTTGCTGGTGCACTTGTTTCCGGCGTGCTGATGGCTATTTTCATGGCTAACTCAGGCGGCGCATGGGACAATGCAAAGAAATATATCGAGGGCGGTAAGCTTGGCGGCAAGGGTTCTGACGCACACAAGGCTGCTGTTGTCGGAGACACTGTCGGCGACCCTATGAAAGATACGAGCGGACCGAGCTTGAACATTTTGATTATGCTTATGTCTATCGTGGCGCTTGTTTTGGCGCCTCTTTTTCTTTAATGTCTTGTTTTTATGAAGTGGATTACAGGCCGTCCAATGGTTTTTTCAGAAGAAAAATCATTGGATCTGACCTTCGTTCAATCTGTCTTACGCTTCATGAACAGGAATATCTGCCCGCGTTCAAACCGCATTGTTTGAATATATACCAGCAAAAACCAGTCACAAAGTTCTCAGAGCTTGATGATGCTGCTGCGATTGAACTAGACAGTTCAGCCCATTTATTCTCGGAAGATAGAACTTTTGGAGCGTATATCAGTGCCAATTCTGAAGTTCCTTTGGATGTTCCTTGCGAGTTTGTTGCAGGACTTTCAATAGCCGCCGTGGGCACATGCTGTGCTTTAATGCCTACGATTTTTGCAGGGGTATTAATTGCAGCACATTCTGTTTTTCGTTTTAATTCTGATGCGCCGTATTCAAACAGCCTCAATATCTGCGCATATCACGGCAGCGCCGTCGACAAGCTTGACCATATTTTCACTGAAATAGAAAGAGGTGTGCTTAAAGAAAAACTTCTTGGCACTCCGATGACTGCTGCTGATGGTGCTGCTTTCGAAAAGTTTTACCGCAATGTGCTAGCAAGACTTTAACCAAGAGTACTCTCCACACTTGCTATTTTCTTGCTAATATCAATTTCTAGCTTGTCTGCGCATTCTTGTGCTGTTGCAATGCAGTCCTGCAGTTCTGCAGTTCTTTTCTGCTTTGCAAATTTTTTCGCCCTTTTCAGCGCATCATCCATCTTCCATTTACAACTTGCCTTCTCAATTTCTTTTTCCTGCGCAGAAACATCAATTCCGTACTGCGTTGCAAGGTCGCGCGCGTTCGCGACGCTGACCAAAGCGGTTCTTTCGCATCCCCGTCTTGCATATTCCATTGCTTGTGCAAAATGAGCGTCTATTTGCGCATTATATGGTCCGTCACCTTTCACTGCTTCGATTAGGTCTTCAATATCTATGCTACCTGCATACTCTTTCGCCGCAGCGATGCTTTGGGCCATTTCTTCCTTGTCTCCCTTTTTAACACTTGTAGTCACCCGTGCGAGTAATTCAGGCAGCTTCGTTTCATCAAGCATATTTCTTAAATTACAAACTGCCGCATAAATATCCTGTTGCACTCTGTCCGCATACCCTTGGCAGGTCTTAATTGCGGCTTCTAATTTTAACTTTTCACCTCTGATTGCAAGAGGTTGTAATTCTTCAAGCTTACTTGCAAGGCCGTTAGAAAGTCCAATATGTTCTATCCCCCGCCTCAACTCTTTCAATTCCGGCTGACCGCGTTTTCGCTTTGATCCTTTGGCAGCTTTAAGAGCGCTATACATCTTATCAATCTCGCCATTCGTTGCATATTTCACTGCTTCATTCAACTCATCCATATATGCCATAATCTTCAGCATGCAGAGCTACATTTTAATGATTTATATTGGAAAAACTAGATTTTTCAGTCAATTTTTTAAATTCCATAAAGACTACTCCGCTTATGAAATGTTTCCCTCCAGTTATCGACAAAAACACCGAGATTATCTTCCTGGGCAGTTTTCCTGGTCCTGAATCTCTAAAACAAAAGCAATATTATGCTCATCCTCAGAACCAGTTTTGGAAGCTGGTCGGCGAGCTTATCAATGTCGATTTGCATAGTATGACATACGAAGATAAATTGTCCGTTTTGAAAAAGCACCGGGTCGGCTTGTGGG
>JAHWHO010000004.1 GCA_019323255.1 Candidatus Woesearchaeota archaeon | reverse complement strand
GGTTAAGGGAACAAAGGAAGGTAAGAAATACGTTCCTTATTCTGAGAAGATCAAAAAGCTTGTCAGGAAAGCAACAAAATAAGCAATGGTAAGAATTAATCTTATTCCACCGGGAAAATTAACTGACCAGCATCTTATTGCAGAATATCTTGAGATAATGATGCTGTTTGGCTATGTTAAGAAGCATCCTGAAACTTACAATGTTCATCATGAATACTGTCTTGGCAAAGGCCACATCAGTTTTTTCAAGAATAAACTGAAGTATCTGAAGAATCGCCACGAGCTTATCAAAAAGGAGATGAAAAAGCGCGGCTTCAAATGCGGGATAACAATCAAACTTTCTGGCTATCCTAAACAGCTGAGAAATGACTGGAAGCCTAAGCCGAAAGACTTCAAGATTATCAAGGCGAGGATTAGAAAGAAAATTAAGCTGAAGCCTAATTTTTACCGTTTTTACAGGCAGCCAAGGACGCAGAAGTTCCTGCTGGATCTGCTGAAATAAGCTGTTACCATTCTCAAATGAGTAAATTAGTAAAATTTTTAAAGTAGGCCAAAACTCTCTCCTTCTATGGACCCTAAACTACGTTTATTTGATTTGTACACCTTAGTTAGAAATTTGAACAAGGCTCTAAAAGACCCAAATGAGGTTATTACTCTGGGCGCATTTGAGCCTAGAATTCCTAAAAAGAATCCTTTTCTTTACAGGCAATCTACTATTCAAAAACACGTCTGTGGAAAGTTTCCGCTGACACAGAACACCTGCGGCAGGGGTCTGATTGGCGGAATATTCGGCCTCGAAAACGAAGTAAGCCTTGGCTACATCTTCGTGGAGACAGGAGCTGTTTGCCCAGATAGAGATTACGGCAGCAGGTATGAAACATTAAGACTGAGAACCAAGCGGCCTATTGAGCTCAAGAATGCTTCTCTAAATGGCGACAGCATTATTACCGTACCTAAATGCAGTATTAAACTCCTGTTAGAACAGGAAGAATCCTGCGCTCCTTACGAAGAAAGAAGGGATCATAAGAGAGTTGGCCCATTCTGGATAAGAACCGAGTTAAGCGATGTTCTACCGTCTGAATGGTTTTACAAGGATTGTAAAAATACTTAAAAGTGTATCAAATTATTGTTAGACGCAAAAGCTCGACTTGGTTTCTCGTCGATATGTAGGCTTTCTCGGTAACTTGCAGCCGATTTTTTGTTGGTGAAGGTTTGCAGGATTTTGCATATGCTTCGATTTATATATCTTGTCCTGGTTATGTTCGGTTTCTCGAATTTGGGTTAACTTCATCACTATTTAGGGGCTACACCGTGGAAAGATTTATAAATTAAGCCGCACTAAACAGCGTTATGGGACTTGATTACTTTCAATTAGAGGATTATCTGAAACGTGCTGATGAAAGCAAGCATGATGGATTTGAACATCCTACTAGTATAGAAGAGCCTATTGGCAAGTATGAAGGGGGTAAAAGACTTGTTTCTGTCAGCGCAAGAACTAACGGCACAACTATTCTTACTCCAGAAAAGCAGATGTATCGGTTGCATCCGCATGATTTTGTAAGCCCGAATTTTAATCAGGATACGAACGGAAAATGGGTTAGAGAACGTTTTCTTGAGCAGACTAGTGATGGCTGGATGTTCAACTGCATAGGAGACGGCTTGGAGTTAAGAACAAATATGCTTGATAATGGCGAGTCTCACCGCCAAGGATGGTGGCATACTGATTACAAGCAGACTCGTGAAGGACAAGAAGGCTGGAGGTTGCCGACAGCAGAAGAATTCGCTGAAATAGGCTATGCTTTGCTTTTGCTCAGCAAAGATCCAAGATATCACAATCAAGTGCAGCTCATACTTGATGGAAATCAGCAGGAGAACATTCCTGGACTAAGACAGCATATTAGCAGGTGGCCTGTACTTGCAGATCATATTGAATATAAAAGTAATCTCAAAGCAAGAATTACTAATCCTTATGGAAAAGATGAAACCGTCGCTGTTCCGGAATATCCAAATGGTCTTGTGATTGCTACTGAGCAGCACGAAGGTTTGCTTGGAATTATGTCTAAAGAACATCGGAAAGTGCTTGACGAAGCATCATGGCTTAAAGTTCTTGCGGGGAACAAATACACAGAATTGGCGCAAATAATGCAGTTCATCGCGCCAAGGCTTGAACGGCAAGCAAAATTTGTGAGACAAACTAGAGAATATGACGAGCCTGCTGCAGTTGAGCCTTATCTGCGAGAAGCAAGAATATGGACGCCAAGTCAGCAGTCAAGAAATAATTACAGTGGGCGGGTTGCTTCTCTTGGCTTCGACATCATCGGGATCGACCTCGACTTCGACGACGGCGTCGGCGGTTGGCCTGCTTTCGGGGTACGCAGCGCAAAAAATTTTCCACAGGAAATAAAAGGTCAACATTTATAATTTCTAACCGTTTCTGTAGTCTTATCCTGGATTGAAACCCGATATACTATGAATAGTTGAGGGTGAAGGGTTACACGTCTTGTCATCAAGCCAAGAGTCTTAAATTAAGCATTGGTATGAAGTACAGCCGTGACAATTAGTAGTAAAAGCGAACATTGGATCGGCAGTGAAAAATTGTAAGGTGCGCAGGACTACAAAAGTGGGCGGGTTGCTTCTCTTGACTTCAACAACAACAGGATCAACCTCAACTTCAACAACGACAACAACAATAGGCCTGCTTTCGGAATAACTCTGCCAGGATTTTTTATGATGAAAACATACAATAATCTATATCCAAATCTTATAAGCCCTGAAAATTTAGAGAATGCTTACTGGAAAGCAAGAAAGCATAAATCAAAGAATCCAAAAGTGATAGAGTTTGAAAAGCATTGGAGATTGCACTTAGCAATTCTGCATAAAGAATTGAGAACAAGAACGTATAAGCCAAAGCCGTTAAAGAAATTTATTCTGCGTGATCCAAAAACAAGAACGATATGCGTCAGCAGTTTCAGAGATAGGATAGTGCACCATGCATTAATCAATATTCTCCAGCCAATTTTCGAGCCGAGATTCATCTGCGATAGTTATGCGAGTCGAAAACTAAAAGGAACGCTGCCGGCAATTAAAAGATTCTATCAATTCCTGAGAAAAACAACAAAGAACAGCACAAGACATGCATTTGTCCTGAAAGCAGACATCAAGCATTATTTCCAGACAGTGGACCACACAATCCTGCTAGAAATAATACGCAAAAGAATCAAAGATGAAAACACAATATGGCTGATCAAGACTATTCTTGACAACAACCCATACACCACTACAGGCAAAGGAATGCCCCTTGGGAACTGGACAAGCCAATTCTTCGCAAACATCTACCTCAACGAACTAGACCAATACGTACAACATATACTAAGAATCAAACACTATATTCGATATGTGGATGACTTCGTAATAATGGAAAGATCAAAAGATAAACTCCAAGGGTATGAAAATGAAATACTGGTGTTTCTCAATAATCTCAAGCTGAAACTGCACCCGAACAAATGCAAAATCATCCCAGTAAGCAGGCCAATTAAATTCTTGGGGTTCAGGTGCAGCTATCATCATATGATTCCACTCAAGAGAAACATACGCAAGATACTAAACAAACTTGGACAACAAACCAGCAAATACGAAACAGGAATCATTACTGCCGATGAAGTTTTTGAGACGCTCAAAGGCTGGAGCGCATACGCGATGCATGGAAATACTCATCATTTACGAGAAAGAATAACTAATACGCTAATTGAAGGGCTAATGCTCAAAACAGCTTAAACAACCTAGTGATTTATGAAGCCTGCCAGTATAATGACGACCTGGAAAGATTCACATTAGTTTTTCAGAAAAGTTATCATTGTATTAAGAATTCTTCTATTGGTATTATTTCTATTTCTTTGTTTTCTTTTCTTTCTGGGCAGATTATTTGTTTTTTGAATCCTTTGTGTTTTTTTTCGAATGAATCAAATGCGTCTATTTCTCTTTTTGGTATTTTGTCTGTTGCTGTGACTTGTGTTGCCGTCTTATCTGTGATAAAGTCAATTTCTGTTTCATCCAGCCAATACATTATTTCCTTATTTTTTCTTTTCAGCTGCAGTGCTACAATGTTCTCGAACAGTGTACTGTCGTTTTTCTTTATTGAGGATATGGTGTGGAATCCGTTGTCTATCACGTAATATTTTGATGCTCTTGAAGCTACGTACTTTGTTTTTGCTGAGTATGAGAAATATGGTACTTCAAATATCATGAATGTATCAATAACGTATGAGATATATTTCTGTGCTGTATCCTTATGTATCCCTAGCTGCGATGCCAGTTTATTTGCGCTAATGCGCACTCCGGGGTTTGCCAGAAAGAATTTTATTAATGCCTTAATTTGAGCTGGGTTGTCTATTGGATATTTGTCTAGAATGTCTCTGGCAACAATGTCTGAAAAGTATTGCTCAAGTAGTTCTCTTTTCTTCAGTTCATCTTCTTCTAATACTACTTCAGGGAATCCGCCAAAAACAAGATAAGAAGTAAGTGATTTATTTGTGAACTGTTTGAATTCTTTGTAAGAAAGTGGATATATTGTGAATGATATGTTTCTGCCAGTCAGCACAGTTCCCATACCTTTGCTTAACAATGAAATGTTTGATCCCCCAATTATGAACTTGATATTTAATTCCTTATCATAATACGTTCTGAGCCATTTCTCGAATCCAGGAATCCTTTGTATCTCGTCAAGAAAAAAGTAAGCTTTTCTTTTAGGGTTTCTCAATTCAAGAATCGCTTCAAGAAGATCCAAATTGAGAAACTTATCGAATCGGAAATCATCAAGATTAACATAAAAAGTATTATCTTGAGGTAAGGATTCCATCAATTGGTACATGATATGGGTCTTGCCGCACCTTCTTATGCCTTTGATTATGATTATTTCCTTTCTATCCATCCACGACATGATTTTATTAACATAATCTGGTCTGGGTGTAGAACTAGGAAATTCAATACTTACTATGGTCTTGAGTTCTTCCTTTGTTAGCATGGGAGGTAGTAAATTTTCTTTATTTATAAATGTTGCTATTAGATTAGCAGCCTTTATAAGTTAATTATCTTGAGAATATTTCGGAGAATGTATAACTCTTGTCTAAATTTTATAAATAAGCAGAGAGAAACCCGATATAAGTCTTGTTTTATTCCTTCTTTGGCCGAAAATACGGACATTCCTGTGCTGCTTTGAACTGCTCTTCACTACGCCAGTTAAATTCAGCAGGATTGCCTTCATAGCATCTTATTTTACGGTCACCATCGTTAGCGAATTCTTGTAGCCGTGGGCAAAGAACATAGCTTTCTCCGTCCTCAGCACTCCTGGGCGCTTCTAATACTTGCACGAAAGCAGGGATTTCGTCTGAGTTTTGAGATGCTCCTTTACACTGGATTGGCCTGGCCGCAACCAGTCTTCCTAAGTCCACATTGTCCATTTGAATTTTAAGTTCCATTTTCATAACCAATCAGCAATTCAATTAAAAGGTTTTTGGTTTTATTAATTCTATAAAATAACCATCAAGATATAGAGAATAAGTAATCATTGTAGTTCTTCGCCGATCTAGTTATTTAAAGCTTTAGCAGAAAACTACTTCGCAAGACTTCTGTTCTTGTACCGTCTATTCCCAGTAATATCTTTGCCAAGAGGAACTAACTTCTCTGCTTCGGCTTCCGTCGGCACTTCAACCTCAGCTACAATTAAGTCAGGAAAGTCAGTATAGACATCAATTTCTGCAGTGTAAGCGCCGTATGGCAGCTCAAGCCTGATCTTGTGAACTCTCTGGCCTTCTGTCTGTGGCCAATAGTGTTTAAACAGTTCCGGGGCAATTGGCAGTTCAAACTGTTTTCTTGTGAGCGCTCCTTTTGTTTTGAGGCCGAAATAGCATTCGCCTCCTTTGTCTCTAAGTCTTCCTTCATCTGCGTGAAACGAATGGTCAAAGCCCACTATGTCTGCGAGCTCTGTCCAGTCTGGTAGATATCCCTGTAATATCAGGACTCCCTGCCGCATTACGTTCCTTCTTAGCTCTTCAACTGAGCTTATTTCTAAGAGCGCAGGTGTGGCATACTCTATGCCATTCTCCCTGATTAGGTACTTCTTTTCTATTTCGTCCCCCATTCTCCCGCTTTTGATCAAGACTACTTTTAAAGTTATCTGTGCATAATTATATAAATACAGCATTTTTTCCGCCCTTCTTATGGACTTATTTGCGTTATATAAGAAAGATCTCAGTGAGTATGGTCTGCTCACTTCAAAAGAAGAGCAGGAGTTAGCTCGCCAATATAGGGATCCGGAGCTAGATCCCGATCAACAACGCCAGGCAAGAGATAAACTGATCGTATCAAATATGCCTTTGGTTATTAATATCGCAAAAAGGTATCTTCCTAGTTCCCGTATGTTTTTTCTTGATAAAGTAAGTGCAGGCACTTTCGGTCTGTTCACTGCGGTTGAAAAGTTCGAGCCTAAAAGGCAAACAAAATTCTCTACTTACGCGACGCCCTGGATAAAACAGGCCATCAGGATGGAGAATTTAAACTATCGCACTGTCTATCTGCCAGAGTATTTGAGCTCCGAAATGGCAAGGATAGCCCGCTATGAAGATGAAGTCTTAACAGCAACAGGCATTCCCGCAACAGACGACCAGATTATAGCTTTTCTTGCTCAGAAAAGCAGTAAAAAAGGTAAAAAAGCGGCAGCTTCGCGGCTGAACAGCGTAAAACGTGCACGCACATCTGAATATGTTCCTGATGAGTCTTCATTAACCCCAGGCTCACCCGAGGTTGAATATGAAGGCTCGCCTTTTGATGCTATAGAAGGTAAAGAACTCCCGCCGGTTGATGCAATGGAACGTGAAGAATTTTTGGGGCGCATACGTGAAGCTACGGGCAGGTTGTCAGATGTTGAGTGGTCTATTGTTCATGATTATGTTTTAGCAGAGCACCGTGATAAAGCTATTGGAGCCAGGCTCGGCAAAGAACGGCAGACGGTAAGCTTTCATAAAAGAAAGGGCCTTAGGAAAATGGCAGAAACACTCGCGGACCTTGCATCCGCTTAGCCGTTATATTTATATATGATAAATCAAGACGTATTTCTATGAAAAAGATCATTATACTTTTGGTTATTCTGACTGTTATCACTGCATGCGGCGGGCCTGTCTGCGGCAATTCTGAAGTGGAAAAAGGCGAAACCTCTGCTAATTGCTGTCTTGATGTTGGCTGTATCGGCGGCCAGACTTGTGTTGATAATGTCTGCGTAGACCCTAAGTGCGGTGAATGCGAGCATTTGGTAAAACATGAATGTGTTGCATATGCCTGCTGTAATGATTCTGAATGTTCTACTGAGGAGAAATGTGCAAATCATGAGTGCCAGAAAGTGATCTGCGGTTCTTGCGAATATCTTGATGACCGCGAATGCAAGGCTCTTCCATGCTGTGATGATGCTGATTGTGATGACGGCAAGCCCGAAACTATTGATCTTTGCAAATACCCTTCAACAAAATCCGCTGAGTGCACGCACGAACAGGCAAATGACTGCGAAGCCGATGCTGACTGCGATGATAATGATGTTTCCACTTCCGACAGCTGTTCATCTGCTACACCACGCAAGTGCCGCAATATTCCAATCACTAAGTGCATAGATAATGATGATTATTGCCCGGATGACTGCACTTACTCTGATGACAATGACTGTGAAGAAACAGTTACTGACTGCGATGATATCGATTGTTTCTATGATGCACTGGATGATGATTGCCATTTGGCGGAACTGACATGGACTACTGAGGATTATAATTCAACCCACGAAGTTGACATAACTACATATATGGAAATTATCAAGAAGACCACTGAGGATGAATGCAAGGTTTATTTCAAGACTAAGGATTTGGAGCTTGCATTTACCGCCGATTATATTGACGACCTGAAAGATGATTTCAACTACACTACAGCAGAAGTGCAGGAGCTTGAGGATGATGCGCAGGACGATGCCGATTATGTTGTAGGCTATGACTGGACTTGTTACTTTGACAATACCAATGACTTAAAGGCAGTCCTCAACGACTGGGAAGATGGAGATTATGGATTTACTGAGTTTGAGAATTATGATTGTGACGGGGATTATTTCTGAACCCGTTCATTCAATCCTTTCCATTCCCTGCCTTTATTGTACTCGATTTTTTTTAGGATCTCTTTCTCAATATCAATGTCAAATATGCCGCACAAGTGCAGTATTCTCTGCACAGCATCGCCTAGTTCTTCCTTAAACCCGTCTTTTCCGTCTATATTCTTGTGCCTGTAAGCTTCAAACGCTTCTGAGATCTCTGAATGTATCAATGCAATCTTCTCTGCAACGCTTATCTCATCAGGCTTTGTGCCAAAGCCTTTCTCCTTCGCCTGCTGCATCACAAGCTCTTTTAGTTTATTTAATTCCATGCTGTAAGTCTATTGCCCGGAATTTATAAGACTTATCTAAAGCATATCCTTAATATCCTTCGCAGCTTCACGAGCAGCATTCCTGCGCTTTTGTGCGCCTATCTCCGCCGCCTTTACCGCATTACGCCTTCTTGCCCGTGCACGAAGCCTCTCCGCAGTATTCATCATGAAATCAATTCTTTCGATTACTTTATCTATTCTTTCAAGATTTGGCAGCGTGCTTTTTTTGGCTCTGCTTTCTGCAATCTCTGACTTAAAAATTGTTAGCTGCCCTTTCTTTATTTGTCTGTATATTCTTGTTTGGTAAAACATATCATCTCTCCCTTCTACTCTGATTATTTCTGTTCTAATTCCTTTTGGCAGAAACCCACAATACTTATTGCCGGCTAATTCGTACTCATCATCTTTGTATCCGGCCCACCACACATCTGGCGTTTCACACAAACTAACCGCTTGCTCAAACTTTAGCTTTGGGTGCACTCTTCCACAAACATCTCCTTCGCCGAATTTTGTGACTTCCTTGAGTTTTTTCTCTAAATCAGAAAGATACCTGTGTTCAGGCGTGCCTTTATCCGCGTAATATTTAACGCTCTCCTGCTTTCCAGTAACAACGTCTTCAAACTCCAATTCGTGGTTGAGAAAATTAACTTGAACTTGAAGCCGGGTTCTGGGGATATGACCTTGAAACCAGTGCATATACAAATGTGGAACATACCAAGTTTTCCAGAGGTCTATTTTCATCGTCGATCGGATTTTCTTCATGCTATATTTCTCACTCGTGATATAATCCGTCATTCTAGCAGCCCCTTGATGTCTTTCACAGTATTCTGCGCAGCTTGCCTGCATTTTTCTGCGCACCTTTCTGCTTCACGCTTTTGTGCACGAGCGCGGCATCTATAGGCAGTACCAAAAGTAGAGTCGATTTTTTTGATTACGGCATCGACTCGGTCGAGAACAGATTTTACTTTGCGGCTTGATTTTTCTCCTGAAGCATTAAGAATTCTGAATTCCGGCGAACGCTCAACTTTAAAATCCCGAGAATCAATTAACCATCGCCTATCATCTGTCGTGCTTCTTGTTGCTTTGAGTATATAACGAATTCTCGGATATTCATGTGTCTCTTTGTATACGTTAATTCTGAATCCTTCTGGCAAATATCCTAAATAATCAAAAATGAATCCCATCCTGTACTTTCTACTTTCATTTTTCCACACAGACGGTTTTTCGCAAAGAGACGCCAACTCGTCTAATGATAACTTGGCTTTATTGATTCCATAAGGGGCTTCGTAACGAAACATTACTGGTTTGAATTTTTGAAAGAAAAGTTCAGTGAGATTTCTTGCCGTAGCACTGTTTGGCTTAAGTTTGAAAAATTCTTTTTCATTATTGCAGGAAGTTCCTGGATATTCACAACTTACCGAATCTAGCTTTTGATCATAGAATTTAAAATTATAAAATGCAATTAATTCTCCAGTAACAGTGTCTTCAAAACTAATACGTGGAATATCCGCGCTGTAACAAGAAGGTGGTACATAAAACTCCACTTTCATACGCGTGCAACCCCGAGACACGTAACCCACAAAATCGCTTTCGTTTTTGGAATGAAAATCTAATCGCCAGACTTTTATCTTCATCGCAGACTGGATTATTCTATCCAGATAATCTTTAGGCTTCATCTCTTCCCCAGATCTTGCCAGCATTATTTAACAACCTTGAAAGAAAACTGCGTAAAATAAGCGAAAAAGATAAATAAAACTTCATTTCTTAAGCAGCCATGGCGGGGATTGTTTACGGCAAAGAACAGAAAGTGGATGCAAAAGACAAGAAGCTTCTCAAAGTATTATTCCAGGATGGCAGGATGAGCATTGCGGATTTAGCGAAGAAGACCGGACTAAGAAGAGATTCAGTTGCAAGAAGGTTAAAACGTTTACGAGAAGAAGAAGTCGTAACAGCGTTCATTCCGATAATCAACCCGCCCGCATTAGGATATCCGAATATTGCGATCTTGTTGCTGAGAACCAAGCCCGGCGAGGACAAGGCAAAATTTCTAAACAAGTTGAAGGTAAACAAGTTTATCGTCCATATAGCAAAGCTGATAGGCAAATTCGACGCTTATTGCGCAATAGTTTACAGAGACACGAATCATCTGAACAGTATAATTGACGAGATAAAAACCTACTCTGCACTTGATGATTTTGAGATCTACCAAGTCGCAGCAGAGGAAAAGTTTGAGGATATGGAGTCGTTGCTCCACAATTAATTTATACTTAATGGATTAACCAAGCCCATGCAACCACAATTAATCAATGTTCGCGACCTGCCACCGGTTGAAAATGTATGCAATCAGATTCTTAGAGAAGTCATTTCCCTGCCTAAAGTAAGCATGGCCCACGTGACTATGAAGCCGGATGATGTTTCTCTCTGGCACCAGCATTCCCGAATGACCGAGATTTATTTGATATTAGACGGCGAGGGAATCTTATATCACGGCAATAAAGCTCTGCATGCGGAAAAAGGGGCATATCTTGTTATTCCTCCGAATACTCCGCACAAATTGAGGAATACCGGAAACTATGCGCTGGAGCATTTGGTGTTTGCTATTCCTCCATTTGATCCTGAAGATGTTGAAATCGTCCATGGTTCGCCAGGAGATTCTGCTCCAGAAAGATTCAGTCATGATACGCCGCCAGTTAAAGCGTTAGACGGCGCGTTAGTATATGAATTAATGAGCGCGGAAGAGCGTAGGCAATTAGATGTTGCTCTTGCAGTGGGCTTCCTGCCTCCAAATAGGGAAGCAACTCCGCATCTTCATAGAATCAGCGACGAAGTGTATTATGTTATTGACGGCTTTGGTAAGGCGAGGACAGGCCAGCATAATTTTGAAGTAAAGAAAGATTCTGTCATTTATGTTCCAAAAGGCCATGTCCATGCTTTAGAAAGCGGTTCTGAAGGCCTTAGCATATTATGCGTGTCTTCTCCTGCGTACACGGAAGAGGATTTTATCCTCAAGAACTTCTCTTCAGGGATTTAAGTACTATTCAGTAGTCACCAATAGAAATATTTATAAATGGTCAATAATCCGTGGCTGTTATGTTAGATTTACAAGGACGATTGGATGAAGCCAAAGGTTTGGCAGCTCATGGCCGTTATCAGGACGCTTGCGATAAGTTCTCTATGCTTATTGATAGGGTTGCACTCAAGTCTGTCCGGGAGATTATTATTCCAGAATCGCAAAACCAAGCCCTTGTGGCAGATATATTTAACCATAGGGGAATTGCTAAAAGAATGCTGGGACAATACGATGAAGCTCTTAAAGATTATAATTTGGCCTGGGCCGCAAGCGAATCTGACGAGCAAAAGGCTTTCGCGCACATCAACATAGCGGATATCGAAAGAGTTGCGCAGTCTGATTTTCCTGCAGCTCATTGCTCACTTGATGAGGCGCTTACTTTCTGTGAAAATGGTTCATTGATGCATGCTAAAGCAGTTGACCAAAGAGGTTTGGTTTTTGTCGGCCAGGAAGATTATCCTTCAGCAATCGCAGCATACAAAACCGCAAGAAGGATTTGTGAAGCATTAATATTTGATCATGCCTCAGCCGAAATCGAAAACAGGTTCGGGCAGGTCATTCACCATCTTGGTGCAGCATATGTTGCGTTAAATGATCCTGAAAAGGTAGACGAAGCTTACGATTCTCAGATTACTGCGCTAGACATATTTACAAGACTTGGCGATCAGCAGGGTGTTGTAAATGCAGTCAGGACAATTGGCATGATTGCGGCGATTAAAGAAGATTACACTGAAGCGATAGCACAATACGAGCGCGCACTTAATGTTCTGGATGAAACTAAATATGACAGGGCAATTGTTGCTGTATCTTTGGATTTAGCAGAAGCGCACTTGCGTAATGGCGAGCCTGAAAAAGCAGAGCCATACTTAGCGAGATTCAGTGACGGCGTCTTAAACGAGGAAATAACTGACCACGACACCCAGCTAATGAAAGACCAGTTCAATAATGTGCTCGGCTTATACGGTCAGATTGACGAGCAGGTTAAGGCAAAGTTTGAATAGAACTACTTTTTCTACCTATACTTTGCACTATAACTATTATTTTAAACAATCTTGTGTACAGAGTTTAAATGGTAACTCACGAAAACGAATTCGAAAAATTTCCTAAAACACAGGCATATGTGGATTTTGGTCTCGAGCAGGTTGAAGCTATCAATGCAAGATTCAGGGACTGGCTTTCTAAGCAGTCTTTTGCAGATGGTGCTGCGCCTTCTGAATATGTTCATATGAAAGTAGGTGGCACAGTAAATCACTCGGAATATAATGATGCAATTCGGTGGGAACTAGAGTTTCCTGAGAAAACCGGCAAGTTAGGCGATGTACTTCTGCACGAGCATAGATACCCCGTTCAAGTCACATTTAATGCTAAGCCGGATATATTTAGCTCGGTCAGCGATATCCAAATCAGGGTACACAATGGCGAAAAAGGCTGGGTTGAAGAAGGTGCTTTTCCGCAAAACATTCGCGATGATAAAGACTACGATGCGTATTTAAAAAAGCCACGCAAGCCTTTTCCACTTAAACCAATTCAAACAGATGTAAGAAGGGAAGCCTTGGCAGGTTTCGAAGCGGCTTATCATTGGCAGTGTTATCGTGCTATGGCTGTTACTTGCTGTGATTTTCTTTTGGAAATGCTCAAGAGAGAGTGTGAAGAACTAGATGAAATATCAAAAACAATGGATCGTACCCAAAAACATGAAGCTCAGGATAGCATGCGTGATCGCAGAGAGATCACCCGCAGGCTTTTTGTAGAAGCGCTTCCCGATATTGGACTTCCTTCAGTTTATAGGCCTGGTACATTAGAGACTGCTCTGGCTTTAGAGATTCAAAATGCAACAGCTGCCAATCATGGTCCCCACGATCTTGAAAAGAGGCCTATCTGGTATCCGAAAGCTACGCCAACACAAATAGTTGCAACACCAGCAGGATATGACGCTTTGATGAGTCTTAATCTCAGCGGATTCAGTTATGATGAAGATAAAGATGAAAAAGCCACAGCGCTTATCGTAGAACAGCTGGGCAAACATTTTGATGTAGAGTTTGCGCCTAAACGCCATCTGCTTGTTTCATTCAAATTTCCAGATGCACACACGATCGCAGATGCAATCAGGGAAGGCAGCACGGACACACTTCTCCATCGACGCGTTCAGGACTTTTGCGACGCTTTAAGAGAGACTAATGCAGTATCCAGAATTTGGTATAAGGAAGATATGCCTGTACTGGAAGCAAATTATCGGCAAAGGGTTGACGAAGCAAGAGCAAAAAGGCTTTCATTTGATTTTAAAGTTAGGGATCCTAAACTTTTTTAAACCCCTTCTAAGCCTCTCGTCGTATGCTTGACGCAGAACACAAAGCAGAGCTTGAACGCCAGCAGTACAGGATTGTAGGTAAACATAGCGCTGTTAAGATTTGCGGCTGGACTAAAAAACACATCCAGGGCGAAGGAACGTGCTACAAGCACAAGTTTTATGGCATTAATTCCAGCAAATGCATGCAGATGACGTCTTCTTTATCCTGCGCTAATCGCTGTATCTATTGCTGGCGCGGCTATAAAGCACCAGTTTCAACAGAATGGAAGTGGAACATAGATGATCCTGAGTTTATCGTCGAAGAATCATTAAAAGCGCAATACAAGCTTCTGACAGGTTTCGGCGGCTCTGAGACTGCGGACAAGCAAGTGTACAAAGATTCTCACAATGTAAAGCATGTCGCTCTCTCACTTACTGGCGAAGCAATCTCATATCCTAAGATCAATGAGCTGTTGGAAGAGTTCCATAAAAGAAAAATCACAACTTTTCTCGTCACAAATGCACAGTATCCTGAACAACTAAGGAAATTAGTCCCAATAACCCAGCTTTACATCTCTCTGGATTCGCCAACAAAAGAAATGTACAAGAATATTGGCGTTCCATTATTCAAAGATTATTGGGAGAGACTAAACGAAAGTCTGGAAATAATGTCAAAACGGACAGACAGAACCTGCATTAGATTAACGTGCATTAAAGGAGTTAACATGGTGCATGCAGATCAGTATGCAGAACTGATCAAGAAGGCCGATCCTGATTTTATAGAAGTAAAAGCATACATGTTCCTCGGCGAGAGCAGGAAAAGGCTGGAGCAGGAGAACATGCCCGAGCACGAAGACATAGTCAAATTCTCAAAAGAGCTGGCAACACACCTGCCCGATTACGAAATAAAAGACGAGCATGTTCCTTCCAGAGTTGTTCTTTTAGTGAAGAAAGGCGAGAATCCTACAATTAATTTTCAATAATTTGTAGAAAGGTTTATATATAATATATTATATATCAACTATAGGTGATGCATAATGGAGGTAACCACAATTCAGCTCGAAAAACCAGTTGTAGATTCATTAAAGAAAGTAAAAGAATACCCTAGACAGACCTATAACGAGCTTATTGTGCATATGATTCAAGTATTCCAGGACACTATGAAAAAGAATCAGTATGACGAGTTTCTCCACAAGGTTCAGCAATCCAAAATGCGGGAGCTTTGGCATAATAAAGAAGATGAGGTTTGGGAAGAAGCATGAATGCAGGTGACGTTGTCCTTGCAGAAGTTCAATTTACTGACACCTACGAGATTAAGAAACGACCCGCACTAGTTCTTTTCGAGGATTTCAATAATGTTGTTGTCGCGGGAATTACAAGCAATCTTAACATGGAAGGCATTCCTTTAACTAAAAAAGAAGGCGCAATAAAGGACAGCGTCATCAAGCCTCATTATATTTTCACGATTCATAAAAGTCTCATAAAAAAGAGCTTATTCTCGCTAAACGCAAAGAAAAGAAAACTTGTTTACGATGTTCTTGTGCAAAAATTAAG
>JAHWHO010000035.1 GCA_019323255.1 Candidatus Woesearchaeota archaeon | reverse complement strand
TTGCAGGTCTGAGCAGCATTCTTTTCCACAAATACAGACGCGCCAACATTCACAATAACAGTATCAGCGCTCTCGAGCTTAGCCTTTGAGAAAATGCCCGGCGCAAGCGTTACGAACGACTCAGATCCAACTTTTGTTTTCGTAAGGTCATCCAAAGCCAGCTGCGCCCTTTCAAGCTCAATACACTGCTGCTCGATAATCTCTGCCTGCTGCTGAAGCTGCCGCATCTGCGAATTGATCATTTGCATTTCCATGTATTTGGCATGCATTGCTTTTTCCTTATCTTCGTTCTTATCCTGTTTCTTCATTTTAGCTTCTCCAATAACTTTTCAAGAAAGTGCGCGTACTCGTGGGTGCCTTTCAATAATGCAATTGCTTCAGAGTCGTGCACAGCACTCTCCTCTTCCTTGAATTTCTTTAGCTCTCTTGAGACGATAAGCCTCAAATATTCCTTATCAAGTTCTGTAAGCATCTAAACCTCCTCCAAAAGCCTGATTTCAATCTCCCCGAAATTCTCCTTCTGGTCGAGATCAATCTTTCCCTGATTCGACAAATGCAAAAGGGGAATAAACGTGAATACTTTATCTTCCTTAGAGTCCGATTTTAAAAGTTTGCGGAAAGTCAACGGCCCCCGAAGCACCAAGTTCTTCATACGGCTTAGCAGTGAAGATATCGCTGCAGTAACATCAAACTTCTTCACGGGCATTTGCACGCTCGGCGGCGCATAATCAAAAATGCGGCGCTGCTTGACTTCAAGCGCCTTCTCCAGCGCCTTGACAAGATCATAGACGCTGACCTTCCTCCTTCTGGCCTGAGGAAGCCTGGGATTCAGCTCGAAATCCTCTGCAAGCGCCATCTGCTCACCCTTGGCAAGATCGCGCTCAAGCTCGTCATAAAACTCATCCTCGCCGACATCGCTGGAGATTAACCTGTCAAACTCGCTGAGATCATCCTCAAGCAGCTTATTGCTCTTAATCCTCAATAAAATCGCTGCTGCAAGAAGCACCTTTCCTGAGACCTTCAAGTCCTGCTGCTGAAGCTTATTCAAATGCTCAATATATTTGTTTGACAATAAAGAGACATCAACATCCCACGGATCCATCTCATGCGAGCGAATAAGGTCAAAAATAATAGACTTCCAGCTAATCTCATTCTCCTCAACAAGCAATGAAAAAATACGGTCCTGCATAGACGAGAAACAACATGCAGAGTTTATAAATGTTATGAGGGAAAGATTTAAAAGCCATGTAAAAGCAATCAAAATAATTCCGGGCCCATGGTCTAGTGGTTATGACGTCTCCCTTACACGGAGAAGGTCGCCAGTTCGACTCTGGCTGGGCCCACTACTTTTCTTAACACACACTGGCCAGTTCGATCCTCAAAAATCTTTGATTTTTGGGACCACTCGACAAACTCGTGGCTCTGGCTGGGCCCACTTTATTCTCACAAATGTTTATAAATAAGCAAAATAGGTTAAAGCTAAAAAGAGGATGAAAAAAGCAATTATTGTATCACTGGTTGTTATAGTCGCGGCAGTGTTAGCCTCGCAGTTCTTAGCCAATCCGCTTGCAAAAGTCGATAAACAGTATGACGCGGCAGAATCGCCGATATTCCAGACAACACTGGACAATGGCCTTGAAGTAACAGTGAAGGAAATGCATGCGCTGCCATTGGTTACAATACAGTTCTGGGTGCATGTAGGGTCAAAAAATGAGGAAAAAAGCAAAGAGGGCGTGTCGCACATATTCGAGCACATGTGGTTCAAGGGAACAGATACGCAGCCGGTCGGAAGCTTCCACAAGAGAGTCGAGAATATGGGCGGGGAACATAATGCCATGACTTCGCAGGACTGGACAATGTTCTACGTTGTAGTGCCCTCAGACGAGTTTGACGCAATCTTCCCATACATGGTAGACTTGTTCAAGAACCCAAAACTAGAACAGGAAGAAATTGACAAAGAACTCCAGGTAATACTTGAAGAACAAAGGATGAGCTACAATGATCCAATAAGGTTTGTAGACGATAAATTTGTAGAAATCCTGGTTGATGAACACCCGTACAGAGTCCCGATAATTGGATACAAAGAATCAATATCCAATATGAAAAGAGAAGACATCCTTGATGTTTACAATACATACTATGTGCCAAATAACATGAACATAGTCATAGTTGGCGACGTGGATACTGCAACAGTTGTTGAGAAAATCGAAGATGCTCTCGGGGATCTTAAGCCAGAGCCATTGCCTGAACTGGATCTTCCGGAGCAGAATATCCTGACAATCCCAAGATACAACAGCTCGGAAAGAGAGCTAGGAAGCACTTACATTGCACTCGGTTATGTAACGCCAGAGTCAACAAGCAAAGACCACTATGCACTCCAGGTACTGAATGTTCTAATGTCAGAGCTCGACAGTTCTATACTTAAGAAAATGGAGAAAGAACGAAATCTCATCCAGGAAGGAATGAGCGTGAGTGCACAGCTCAATGACTTCGGCGTATTTGAGATCGTGATCGTCGTCGAGCCTGAAAAAAGGGAAGACGCAGTAGCGGCACTGCTGGCAGAAATAAACAAGCTGAAGACGCGGCCCTTAGACCCCGAACAACTGCAAAGAGCCAAGACCTACCTGATAACTGAGAACGCAAAAAAGAACGAAGAAGTATTTGAAGTAGGAATGGAAATCGGGGAAGCATGGATTGACAAAACTCTGCCTGAACTTGAGAACTATGACAAGAATATTCAAGCAGTCACTGCAGAGGATATACAAGAAGTTGCAAACAAATACTTCAAGGCATTCGCAATGTACGAGGTAAAGCCTAAATGAAACGAATCATGCTCCTGCTGATACTGCTTGCCGGATGCTCAGGCATAATAATGCAGGAACACAGCGAAGCAGGCAGCAAGTACGTGCTTGAAAACAACCTTACACTAATCCTAAAAGAGAACCCATATACAAGCCTGGCAGCGATAGACATACTAATCAAGAACAGCCTTGCAGATGAGGAAATACCCGGCATAAACAACTTCGTCAATAAAATGGTCGTGGCCGGAACAAAAGACAGAACCCGGCAGGAGATTACAGAAGCCATAGAGAATGTCGGCGGCACGCTCGAAACAAGAACATACAATGAATTCAGCGAGATAAAGATAGTAGTGCCAAGTGACAAACTAAGCAAAGCATTGGAAATACTCGAGGATGTACTAAAAAATCCAACATTTGAAGCCAATGAAACTGAAACGGAAAGAGAAACAATACTCGGAGACATCAAAGCAAAAGAAGACATTCCCGAAGTCAAAGCAGAAGAGCTCTTTCTCGCCACATTATACGAAGGACACCCGTTCGAAAGGCCGCCTGAGGGCACGGCAGAAGGCGTGGAGAAAATAACGAGAGAAGACCTTATTTCACATTATAAGCAAAACTACGTCGGGAACAGGATAGTCATAGCGATCGTGGGCAACATCGATGAGGATGCGACAGCAAAAGCAATTGATTATATCCTTAGCGACCTTCCGGAAGGAGAGCCGGCAAAACCGATACCCGCAAAAGAGCCCTGGAAAGAAGCAAGAACAAAAACCCTAAATTTCCCTGCAGAATCCTTTTTCGTCAACCAGGCATACCTGATCGTGCCCGTAACACCCCCTGACTTTGTACCATTAAGAGCATTGCAGGGCACTCTTGGTGTTGGAGCAAGCAGCAGGCTCTTCCAGGACCTAAGAGAAAAACAAGGCCTCGCATACATGACATTCGCACTAATGCCGAGCATAAGAACCAATGGCTTTCTCAGGCTGGGAATTGTAACAAAGCCATCGACGCTAAACCAATCGCTGGAAGGACTGAAAGAAGAAGTAACAAAAATACAGCAGGAAAAGATGGACGACAAAGAGCTGCAGGATGTCAAGACCAAAATGAAAGGATGGTACTTTCTCGACCACCAGAAAAGCATAGACCAGGCAAACTATCTGGCTTTGTTTGAAACGCAAGGAGCAGGATACGAACACGATGTCGATTACATGAAAAAGCTGCTCGAAGTTAAACCTGAAGATGTCCAGAGAGTCGCGAAACTATATCTCCGCAATCCACAGACAGGAATAGTCGGGCCTTTTGAGAGCACGATTAGATAATGCTGCATAGAAAACTTTATAATTCATCTGCGCTGGCTTTTGCTTACGCGCCAATAGTCTAGCGGTTAGGATATGGCCTTGCCAAGGCTGTGGCCCGGGTTCGAATCCCGGTTGGCGCATAAACTTTTCCAAAGTCCAAGAAAGCTTCGCTTTCTGGACCCAGACAACTTCGTTGTCTTGGTTTAATCAAATCATAAGGAGGGCATTCGCTCTGCTCAGCCCTCCGATGGCACCACTAGCTCTAACTGGTTTCTATACCGTTGCATCATAACTTATTCTTCATAGCCTGCACGAGATACACGGCACTGATACAGAATGCAACTAAGGGCACCCAGCCGAGGACGACCACAATGGGTATGCCCAGAAGTCTCATTCCCGGCAGATCAGCATAAACCCACTCGTAAGAAAAGGTATTCAGAAATTCATGCGCTGCAAAAGACACAACTACTGTAATCAGAAGCGCAAGGATAACTGCCCAGTTTAGCTCAACTATACTTCCAAGGACAGACTTGCCACCAAAATGCACGCTAAGCGAATCAGTAACAAACCAGATGCCTACAAAAGCCAGCAGCATAAAATACGGCCCATACCCGAGAACCAAGCTAAGCAAAGGTGAAAGAAGGAACACTACCCCCAATGGAAAAGCCCAGCCAATTTTCTTCTTGTGAGACCGGGCAGGATGCAGCAGAAACAAGATGACATGGAAGAACTCGTACATAGCAAGACAGAAAGCCAGCGTCATAATCCCGTACATCGCAAGCCAATGCAAGAGCCCATATGAAGGCCACGCCCACATTCCAGTAACACGAACGCCATACAAATAATCGACCAGAAACGCAAAAAAGGAATTGATGATCAGCAGAAGAAAAAACAATGAATGATGGCGCAAAAAGAAATCGATGATGCTTGAGCCCCTTAACAGGTAATCGATATAGTCAAAGAAAAACCAAAGGCCCACGACAAAAACAGTATAAAACGGCCATTTGGATACCGCAAGAAAAATTCCCAGTGCAATAAAAATAATGCCAAGAGCACCAATGATCCTATGCAGCACCTCTTTCATAACATTCCAAAAATAATGCGACTATAAAAAAATGCCGCACAATAAACTTAAATATCATGCGGTTCTACAATATATTATGAAAAAGAGGTTGCTGTTGTTTATACTAGTATTTGCCCTGCTTTCGGCAAGCGCAATAGCAGAAGATATTGGGGTCAGTACATACGTAGTAGGACTGGACAAATATGACATAACAACAAGCGAATACAATATAGATTTTATTCTCACACTCCAATGCGCAGAATGCCAGCTGAGTGATTTTGAAATAATGAACGGCCGCATAGACTCTGCTGAGTTAAACTATGCAACACCCAAAGCAAAGCAGTACCGTATATACGCGCACTTAACCAACACAGTAGAACTTCAAAAATACCCTTTTGACGCTCAGGAAATTACCATTTCATTTGAGCACAAACATGCTACAGATACGCGATTACTGCCTTTAGACTATGGCACCGGAGTAGATCCCAGTGTCCAGTTTCCCGGCTGGAAGATTCAGGAATGGACTGCAGAAGCAGCACCCCACTATTACCCTGCTTTCGACAAAACATACTCGCTATACACATTCAGCATAAAACTCCAAAGAGAGAATATCGACGCGATAATCAAAAACTTCCTGCCAATAATATTGCTGATACTGATAATCATTTCCACATACATACTAAGCACGGACAAGATAGAACTCAGAATCGGCATAGTGAGCTCTGTAATGATCACGCTCGTAATGCTTCACCTAATGATGCTCGGCCACCTGCCGCCCACATCATACTTAACATTCGCAGACAAGTTCATGATACTCACTTACATAGTCCTATTATTCTCATTTGTAATAAACGTAGTAATCCTGAGATTATCGCAATTGCAGAAAAAGAAAGTTATAGAGGACATACACAGAAAAACAAGGTACAGCATGATGGTAATCATACCCTTGCTTTACGTGCTGTTCTTCATACTGTTTCTTTAACAACAAGATTTAAAAAAGAGCACTTCAGTCACAAGCGTATATACTGGGCCCATAGCTCAGGCTGGTTAGAGCGCTGGTCTTATATGGCGGTGTTCTAAACAACGTCTAAGTCAGCCAGAGGTCGGGAGTTCAAATCTCCCTGGGCCCACCTTTTTATTCCAGGCTTCTAACATTAATCAAGCCTGGGAACCAAGAAAGCAGCCATTCTATGTATTCATAATGAGAAACAGTACACGCATTCTTGTTTTTGTCGACAAAGTCTTTGAAAGTGTTGTTGAACTTAGACAATAATTCTCTAATTTTGGCAGCAAGTTCGGGCTTTGCATAAATGCAGTCACTCCTAATTATCAATCCGTCAGATACAAAAAACTCATCCTGAAAAGAAGGGCCGCAGTTCTCGCCAGGCCAAAGCTCTCCAAATTTAACTTCTCCTTCTTTATTGAAATGCTTATGTTCATACGGCGAATAAGCGTACGGAATAATGATCTGGGCGACAGAAAGAGACTTTACAAAATAATAGAAAAGCCAATCCCCAAGAAACTCAGCGTCAACTACAGTTATTCCATATTCAATGTCATCTCGAGGATTGTCCTCGTCGTAGAAAGCAAGCCGAGTTACTTCATTTCCTGCAAAGAATTTATTCTGGAATGCAAGCTTAGACAGAACAAGCAATTTTTGGAATTTCCAGACACGCTGCATAACCAGAAAATTCTCGAAGTCTAAGTTGCCCTTAGGAAACAAGTCGATCTTTTCGTAATCAGAGCTATCAAACTCTTTGCCAAAATGCTTGTTTACAAGAGATAGGATTTGTTTCATTGGGAAAGAGCGAAGAAAAAGCTCCTCGCGGTACTGGCTCCGAGCGGGTGCACGTAAAACGCTCCTTCGCTCCGTTTTGTTGTGCTACGCTCCTCGCGGCCCACAAAAAATCCTTCGGATTTTTTGGTACCGCTCTCCGCTTCGCTCGGCTCCTCGCGGGCGCACGTAAACTCCGTTTCCGGCGCCCTTCCAATTGTGCTACGCACTTGACGGCTCGGAGCGTAGTAATCACGCTTCGCGTTGAATACGCTCCGAGCGGGATTTGAACCCGCGTCACAGCCTCGAAAGGGCCGTATCCTTGACCGGACTAGACGATCGGAGCACGAGAAAGAAGGAAAAATAACAGTATAAAAAACTATGGATTTTCTTTAGGTTAGATGCGTTTGCGAGCCTGAAGCTTGTGGTAGAAGAAAAAATGACGAGACATCTCTTTCAAGCGCGAGTACGCGTCGTCGAGAGCCATCTGCGCCTGCTCTTTACAGTCGGAACCGCACTCCAAAGACCGAACAAGCTCGATAGCAAGCTGCAACTTTTCAGAAAACTCGCGCGAAAGCCGATGGTCCCAACATTCTTTATTAGGATCGTAACACCTGGCCTCGATAAGATCTATCTTAACCAGATTCCAAAACTCAGACATAATCTCGCTAAGTTTTTTTGACGTAGGCTTCAGCGCGCTGCCGGGATTAGACAACTCTGCAACAAATGCCTCTAGCGCGTAAACGTAACGCCCATTGATGACATCTTCATAATCTCTCATCCAATACACCCAATAACTATCTTTACAATCATCACATAAAAAGGTTATGATCGCAAAAAGAAAGCTTTATAAAAGGGACGCGGTTGCTCACAAACACATGAAGAGAAGTTCACGTCGATGGAAGAAAAAAAGGCAAATGCGCTGGAAATGGCAGCGGAAGCGCATGAAGAAAGAAAAAAGGCGGCGTAGAATGAAATCTTCAGGTTAAACTGCACATTTCTAAAAAGCATTTCTTTGCAGTATTAAGCCTCAGCGTGTTCAGGTTCAACGCTGCATCAAGAAAATAATCGTCGTTTTCCTTAATCTGCCTGACCGCTTTACACCAGTCCACTTTTGCATTCGCAACCCAATACCATCCCGTCTTGAGGAGAATATCGTAATCGTCAACCATGCCCTTATGGATGGAAACGGGCGTAATAGTATATACTTTATCCGCCATCGGAACATCATTCTCGTCGTAAAAACGAACCACCGCTCGCGTATCAGACGGCAGCTCATCCCTGCACGGAAGCGTCCTGAAAACCTGAAAAAAAGGATCCCCCTGGTCAGCAAGCGGAAGCATCACATAGCCCCGGGGCCAGAAAATATAGAGCGCAATACCGACGAGAACAAGCACGCAAATAAGCCACCATCGCCATTCTTTTTTCATATAAACGCAAAAAAAACAAAACGATATAAAAAAATATCTACAACGCCATAATAGACGACACACAATAGAAAGCTTTAAATAGCACCTCTTTTTCCAAAAAGCTCATCAACTCCGATGCTGGTAAACTTTCCAGCGCTTCTTTACCTCGGGAAAGCTGAGGCGTGAAACTCAAATGAGTGCTTAATCCGTTGGTTAAGCATAAGGAAGTATCTGCAATAAACTTGTCAATTCAAAATAAGACGATATTTGCGACCATATGTGGTTTAATTGGGACTGCGAGAAGGCTCCTAATGATTGATATTAGGAATACTCGAAGTCAAGAAATCTCCACAGGATCCCTGTTTATCCTGCAGGAGGTTGCTGCTATCGGAATCCGACTAAGGCATGCAAGTCTTTGTCGCAAGGCAAGGCAAACTGCTGAGTAACACGTCGATAACTTGCCGTGTCGTCCGGGATAACCTCGGGAAACTGAGATGAATACCGGATGGAGAATTAGGTGTGGAATACTCTTTTTCTTCAAAGCTTCGGCGCGACACGATAGGTCGGCGGTCCATCAGGTTGTTGGTGAGGTAAAGGCTCACCAAGCCGACGACGGATAGGGGCTATGAGAGTGGGAGCCCCCAGAAGGACACTGAGACACTGGTCCTAGCCCTAAGGGGTGCAGCAGCTGCGAAACCTCCACAATGCACGAAAGTGTGATGGGGGGATTCCGAGTGCTCAGGGAATACCTGGGCTTTTTACAAGGGCAAAAACCTTGTAGAATAAGTGGTGGGCAAGACTGGTGCCAGCCGCCGCGGTAACCCCAGCGCCACAAGTGGGAACCATGTTTATTGGGTCTAAAGCATCCGTAGCCGGTTCTGCAAATACCCTGTGAAATCGTCTCGCTTAACGGGGCGGCGTGCAGGGTAGACTACAGAACTAGGGACCAGGTGAGGTGGACGGTATTCCGTGGGGAGCGGTAAAATGTGATAATCCTCGGAGGACCACCAATGGCGAAGGCAGTTCACCAAAATGGATCCGACGGTGAGGGATGAAAGCTAGGGGAGCGATCCGGATTAGATACCCGAGTAGTCCTAGCTGTAAACTCTGCGTGCCAGATGTTGCGTAATCTCCGAGATTGCGCAGTGTCGTAACGAAGGTGTTAAGCACGCCACCTGGGAAGTACGGTCGCAAGGCTGAAACTTAAAGGAATTGGCGGGGGAGCACCACAACGGGTGCGGCGTGCGGTTTAATCTAATTCCACGCAGAGAATCTCACCAGGAGCGACGGCAGGATGAAAGTCAGATTA
>JAHWHO010000034.1 GCA_019323255.1 Candidatus Woesearchaeota archaeon | reverse complement strand
AGGTGTTTCCGGAGCAGGCAAAAGCTCTCTTATTGATGTTTTTGTCGGTGAATATCCTGGAAAGCTCGTCGTTGTCGATCAGTCTCCTATTGGTACCTCCACCAGGGGTAATACTGCAACCTATGTCAAAGCATTTGACATCATCCGTGATATCTTTGCAAAAGAGAACAAAGTGAGTAAGGCTTTATTCAGTTCTAATAGTAAAGGAGCGTGTCCCGACTGTAAGGGTCTTGGTTACAATAAGATTGAGATGCATTTCATGGGGGATATTAAGACGGTTTGTGAAACCTGTGGCGGGAAAAGATATACGCCTGAAGTGCTTAAATATGCCGTTAAGGGCAAGAATATTGCTGATGTGCTGTCTATGACTGTTGATCAGGCGGCAAGGTTCTTTGATAATAAAGAACTGAATGCCAAATTGTCATTGTTGATTGAAGTTGGTCTGGGTTATCTTGAGCTTGGTCAGCCTTTGGATACTCTATCTGGGGGCGAAGCTCAGAGAATTAAGCTTGTTAAGGAACTTTCGAAGAAGGGCAATTTCTTTGTGCTTGATGAGCCAACGAGGGGGCTCCATCTTGCTGATATTGACAAGCTTCTCGGCCTATTGAATAGGCTCGTCGATCAGGGCAACTCTGTACTTGTTGTCGAGCATACGCTTGATGTGATCAAGAATGCCGACTGGATTATCGATCTTGGGCCTGATGGCGGAGATGCGGGTGGCCGAGTGATCGCAACAGGAACTCCTGAGGAAGTTGCAAAAGTCAAAGAGTCTTTCACAGGACAATACTTGAAACGCAACCTTTATAAATCACCTCAAAACAAACGTGCATAAAGCCAACAATCATACCTTGCTTTGGTGTGAATAACTGTGTGAGGCGATAAAAACCACAGGAGGAAAATATTATGACAGAAGAGAACTTTTTGGTTCCGCAGGACATGTACCTTAAATCAGGTATTCATATCGGTACTAAATTCAGGACTAAGTATATGGCTCCGTTCATTTACAAGACGAGGCCTGATGGTCTTTCTGTATTAAACCTGCAGAAGATTGATGAGAGGATTCGTTTGGCGGCTAATCTTTTATCGCAGTATAATCCTAAGGATATTCTCGTTGTTAGCAGGCGTGAGAACGGCTGGAAGGCCGTGAAGGCTTTCGGCAGGAATACTGGCGCGGTTGTTTTCGCGGGCAGGTATCCTCCTGGTATTCTCACCAATCCCGCACTGAAGAATTTTATGGAAGTTAAGATTGTTCTCGTTACGGATTCATGGCCGGACAGGAATGCAATCAAGGATGCTTTGCAGATTAACATTCCTGTAATTGCATTGTGCGATACGAACAACCAGAGCAATGATATTGATTTGGTCGTTCCGTGCAACAACAAAGGTAAGAAGTCTCTCGGCTTGCTTTTCTACATTCTTGCCACTGAATACCTGAAAAAGACAGGCAAGCTTGGCGAGAACGAGGAGCCTTCTTTTACTGTTGAGGACTTTACAGAGGAGTAAATTATGCACAAAAATGGAGTCATCCATTTTTGGCACCCTAAAAATCCTTGGGGATTTTTATGGCTCTTCTATTATTCCTTTTTCCATTATTCTGAACAATGCTTGCCTTATAGGCAAGCTTCTGTGTTTCTTTAGCGTAACTCTTCTTTTGTTGTTTAGGTTCTCTAATTCAAGTAAGCATTTGCTCGTGTAGCTTATTACGTCTCCTCCAACAATTTTCGCTTTTCCATTGTCGAAGCTTGTGTATATTTGGCTAAGCATTAGTATTGGTATTTTCTTTGTCCGCGCTATTTCATTCAGAAGGAGTATTTGGTTGTACAGGTCTTTGTTGTGGGTATCATCTTCCTTGTAGCTTCTCTGCAGCCTGTAGAGCATTGATATTGTGTCGATGACTATGAGCCCGATCTTGTCTGTTGCGAGCTCTTTCAGTTGTGCGATTGCTTTATTTTGCTCTTCAAATGATGTTGGTTTTAGGAAGATGATATTGTCGAGTGCTTTTTTGAAATCGGGCAGGATCTGCTTCACGCGGTCTGTGCTGAATCCGCCTTCCGTGTCAATGTAGATTACTTTTTTACCGTTCTTTGCGGCCTGCAGTGCGGCCAGCATGCCTATGTTTGTCTTGCCGCTTCCTGGCGGACCGTAAACTGTAGTAATCGCGTCCGCCTCATATCCCCCCTCAAGAAGCCCGTCAAGAAGCTTCGTCCCTGTTGAAACCTTCATGTAAATATTGTTATTTTGGCTGTTTTTATGCCTTGCGTAAGTTTTTTCGGAAATATGCTGCTATCGTCACTACCCAATAACGAAACCTTTTTATAGTCCTTTAACACTGCTATATACTATGAAATACAGCATCGAGGCTAAGGCGCTGTGCGCTGGTTGTCTTCATTTCGCTTAGTTCTGACTCTATTCTAAACAATACTTTCATTCCTAGTTCTTATGGCCGTTGTAGTGTAAAGGCAGCACGCAAGACTGTGGATCTTGAAGACCGAGTTCAACTCTCGGCTACGGCCCTTGCACAAACATTAAATATTAACAAAATGGAGGAACAATAATGAAACTCGCACTATCTAAGGGCACGAAGGATTATCTTCCTGAAGAGCAGATCGTTAGGAATCAGATTAAGGAGAAGCTCAAGCGTGTTTTTGAAAAATACGGTTTCTCTCCATTGGAGACGCCTATAATCGAAATGCGCGATATTCTCTCTTCAAAGTATGCAGGCGGTGCTGAAATTCTGAAAGAGATGTTTGTCTTGACCGACCAGGGCAAGAGAAAGCTCGGCCTAAGGTATGATCTTACTGTTCCGCTTGCAAGAGTTATTGGCATGAATCCGAATCTGCGCTTTCCGTTCAAGCGATACGAGATGGGCCGGGTTTTCCGTGACGGTCCGATAAAGCTTGGAAGGCTGAGGGAATTTTGGCAGTGTGATGTGGATATCGTAGGCAGCGATAATCCTTATTTTGATGCTGAGCTTCTCTGCCTTGCATGCGAAGTATTGAATACGCTCGGCCTTGATGCTTATCTGGAAGTCAACAATCGAAAAATATTGAATGGCATTTTAGAAGATGCAGGCATTCCTGCCGCAAAAGCAGAAGAGGTTATACTCTCACTTGACAAGTTGAAGAAGATCGGCGAGGCAGGCGTAAGGGCAGAGCTGCTTGAAAAGAAAGTTGACAAAAAATACTTCAAGAAACTTTTTTCTTTTTTTGAGGATTCATCATTAGAAACCTTAAATCGCTTGTTAAAATCTGAAGTCGGCTTGCAGGGTGTTGCTGAGCTGAAGCAGGTTCTTGCATATGTCGATAAAATCAATCCTTCCGCAGACATTCGTTTTGTTCCGGGTCTTGCGAGAGGTTTAGCATATTATACTGGCATGGTTTTTGAGGGTTTTGCAAAGGAATCGAAAGTAACATCATCAATCTGCGGTGGCGGCAGGTATGATTATATGGTCGGCCAGTTCCTCGGAAAAGGATCAGTTCCTACCACGGGTTTCACTGTAGGCCTCGATGCGATTTACGCAGCGGTTAAATCCGAGCAGCCAAAGAAAACTGTTGTAGATGTTTATATCGCGCCAATCAAAACATTTGATGAATGCTTGCCGGTACTTTCGAAACTCAGGGCAAAGAATATCCGCTGTGATATTGATACTAAGCAGAGAAGTCCCAGCAAAAATCTCGATTATGCAAATAAGGAAGGCATTCCTTATGTATTAATAGTTGGGAAGAAGGAGCTTGACAGCAAGGTCATTAAGCTCAAGGATATGAAATCAGGTGAAGAGTCCGAACTTGCCCTCGATAAGGCGATAGTTGCAATTAAGTCACAACTTGCCAAATCTTTATAAACCCTGTTTTTTCTTGTCGTCTATATGAAATGGATGGGGCTTTTGCTAGTTTTTGCATTTGTGTTAGCGTTCAGGCTGTTTTTTGCGTACTCAACGCCCTATCTTACTTCTGGCGATGCCTATCTTGAGTTTCGCATGGCAGATCATATTCTTCAGACTGGCCTGCCTTTGTTTGATGATCCATTAAGCTGGGGCGGCAGCACTTTTGCTTTAAGCCCCGTTTTCAGTTACATTCTTGCTTTGTTCGGCCTAGTCCTGCCTCTGGGCATGGTCCTGAAATTAATGCCGAATATTTTTGCCTCTTTGCTTGTTATTCCTGTTTTCCTGATTGTTTATCATTCGATTAAAAAATACTGGATAGCTTTGCTTGCTGCTCTGCTTGCTTCTTTTGTGCCGATTTTTATTTCGAATACTTTCAACCAGGTCTCTCCCGAGTCTCTTGTCGTGCCGGTTTTTTTTATGGCGCTTTATGCATGGCTTCGGACGCCGGACAAGTTGTGGACTTATGTGTTTGTTGGGATGATTATTCTCTTGAGCTTCCTGCATCCCTTATCCATAGTATTTGTTTTGGGCCTCTTCATGTATCTCATCCTTTGTGCAGCTGAGCGCATCAAAATTTCAAGTGCGGATTTTGAGCTTTTGCTTTTCTCTCTTGGTTTTGTTGTGTGGGCTCAGTTCCTGCTTTATAAGAAGGCGATTCTTTTCCACGGTATTTCTGTTTTCTGGCTTAATATTCCTTCTGCGATGATGTCTTTGTCTTTCTCGCGGTTGAGTATTCTTGCTGTCTTGCTTCAAGTGGGGTTCTTTCCTTTGCTTGTTGGTTCTTATGTTTTATACCGGAATATTTTTCGAACCAGGCGCAAGGATATCCTTCTGTTTTTCGCGATGGTTTTTATGGTCGTGCTTTTGCTGTGGCTTAGGCTTATCCCGTTCTATCTTGGCTTGATGGTTCTAGGGATATTGCTTGTGATTCTTTTTGCAGAGGGTTTTTCGTCTTTCCAGAAATTCCTCTCTTCCACACGGGTTGCCCATCTGAAGCCTTTTCTGACAGTTGTGATTTTGCTGGTTGTAGTCTCAAGCTTGATTGTTCCTTCTGTTTTTGCTGTGAAGCAGCAGCTTCAGTCGACGATTACCGATGATGAGGTGTCTGCTTTTGCATGGGTCAGGGACAATACTGATTCTTCTGATGTTGTTCTTGCGCCTGTGGATATGGGCCATTACTTAAGTGCTATTTCAGGAACGAAGAATGTTATTGATACGCAGTTCATGCTGCATGATGATGCGGAAGAGCGTTATGCTGATGTGCAGAGGGTTTACGAGTCTGTTCTTGAGACTGAAGTTGTGGGCATTCTTGATAAGTATGATGCTACTTATATTTTAGTGCCCATGGGAAAGGATTTTCTCATCAGTGATTGTTTTATTGAGGTTTTTGATAGTTCGATAAGGGTTTTCCTTAAAGATTCTACGTGTCATTTGAGGGCTGTGCGATGAAGTGGCTGTTTATTGTTGTGGTGCTGATGATTGGGCTTCCTTTTTTTCTTAGATGGGAGCAGGGTATAAGTGCTATGCCGGGGACAGAGGCATATTATCATTCAGTTGCGGGCACGCCTGTTTCATTTTTCTCTGGCGCGCTTTATGTTTGGGAGCCTTTTCATTTCATTGCGGGCTGGTGGGATTATTTTTTCGGCTCGATTAAGTTTCTTCCTGCAGTGCTTGCATTTATTTCATTCTGTTTGTTTTGGCTTTTGTTGAATAAGCTGGATTTTGATGCTAATGCGAAGATGTGGTCGCTTGTTGTTCTTGTTTTGTCCCCGACATTTATCTCGACGGCTTTTTTTGCCCAGCGGGCTTCTTTTGCTTTAGTATGTGTTTTGCTTGGCGCTTATCTCTTGCTTGCCAGGTGGCGGGCTCTTGGTATTGCTTTTTTCGTGCTGGCAGGCCTTTCCGGCTGGATCGCCTGGCTTGGCGCCGTTTCCATTGTTATTTTCCTTATGCTGTTAAAGCCGTTCTTGAAGAAATCCTGTTCGATAATTCTCGGTATATTGTTTGTGATTCTTGTGCTTTTCCCATTTCCTCCTTTCCTTAACTCTGTGAGGGGTTTTGCTGGTTTTTTGAGCGACTTGGGAGGAATATATGGGATAAGTGTTTTTGTTGTTCTTCTGATGGTTGTCGCTGCGGCAGTTTTATGGTCGAATAAGGCAAAGTATTATTCTATTTTTGCGCTCCTTGTTGGCATGTTTGGCGCCTGCTTCTTTTATCCTGAACTGCTCATATACGCGAATGTTTTCATTTGCGGGCTTGCAGGTTTTGCGCTTTCGTGGCTCCAGAAGAGAAAATGGCAGTTGGCATTCCTCAGGGATGTGTCTTTGCTTGTTTTGTTCTGCGGACTGCTTTTTAGTGCGGTCGCGCATACCGCTGCTATCGCACACAGCCCTCCTTCAGATGAGTTCTTTGACGTGCTTGATATTCCGAAGGGGAGGGTGCTGACTCATCCCAATTATGGTTTCTGGCTGCAGAGTCAGGGATTCACTGTAATCGCTGACCCTTATGTAAATTCACTGCCTGATGCGGAGAGCCGTCTTGAAAGCCTTGATAATATTTTCAAAACAAACAGTCTTAAAGACGCCAAGAAAATTCTGGATCATTATGAGGTGGATTATGTTCTGTTGACCGATGAAATGCGGCAGGGCCTTGTTTGGAATGATTCTGATTC
The DNA here is from genome assembly GCA_019323255.1 of Candidatus Woesearchaeota archaeon. Taxonomy (GTDB): domain Archaea; phylum Nanobdellota; class Nanobdellia; order Woesearchaeales; family ARS49; genus JAHWHO01. The sequence goes on along the minus strand of JAHWHO010000034.1, from coordinate 3,980 downwards.
GGGCCTTGCTTTTTTGGTGAGCAACCCGGAAACTTTTAAAATTGTAAGGAATGCAGATACTGTTGATATTTGGAGGGTAAAATGAATAGGTCTTTTTTAATCTCTGTGCTGCTTGTTATTATCGTTTTTGCCGTGGGTATTTTTGTTGGCAGCGCGCTGAAAGGTGCGGATTCCACAGGCATAGATAAGATGCTTAAGAATTCTGAGCTGAGCACGGAGAGTTTTCTGGTAGAGCAGGAGTTATTTGAGAGTTTCGATACTAGCTGCGATCTTGCTGAGCAGAGGCTTGCTACTTTAAGCGAGGATCTTTGGCGGTTGGGCAAGGTTCTTGGTGAAGGTGATGCAGAAAAGCGGCTTGGAAAAGATTATGATTTCCTCAAGAGAAAGTTTCATTTGATGCAGATCCGCATTTATGTTTTGTATAAGAAATTGCAGCAGAACTGCGGCATAGATACGAATGTGGTTTTGTTCTATTTCGATCGTAGCGATGAGTCAAGTACTGAGCAGGGGCTGATTCTTGATGATCTGGTTGAACAGTATGGTTTGCGGGTTTTTGCTGTCGAATACAATTACTCGAGCGATTTGAGTTTTCTTGAGGAATATTATGGAGTTGAATCTGCGCCATTCCTGGTTATCAACTATGACAATGTTATTCCGCATCTTGCAACGGCTGACGAGATAATTCCTGTGCTCTATGAATCGTAAGAATGTTTTGTGGCAGAGCTTTGTGCTCACGGTGCTTATTTTCTGTTTAGGCATAGTGCTGAATTACGGGCTTGATTTTCTCAGGATTAACGCGATTGTGGATGTTATGCAGGAGCATGAGCTTGACAGGTCTGCTTATCAGGCAGAGGATCTTTTTGCAGAAGTTTTCGAAGGGAATAGGTGCAGTGCTATGAGCTCGAGGATTGCGGAGCTGAAGCAGGAAATCAGGCAGGTTGGTGAGGATCTTGGCAGTTATAGCCGTTTCAGTTTTTTTAAGAAGAAGGATTTTGATTATTTGAAGCGCAGGTATTTTTTGCTGCAATTGCGTTTCTTCAGCCTTATCCAGAAAGTGAACTCGGAATGCGGCGATCCTTATATCCCGATTCTTTTCTTTTATGAGATTGATGATGAGGCGAGTGAGCGGCAGGGATTTATTTTGCAGGAGCTTAGTGAGAATTTTAATGAGCAGCTTGTAGTTTTGTCTCTTGATATTGATTATGAAGATGAACCGCTTGTCGGTCTTCTGGCGGATTATTACGATGTGGACAAGGCGCCGACCATGATTATTGACGGGGAGAAGTTTGAGGGGCTTACTTACGAAAGCATGCTTAACTCAACTGTTTTGGGCATTCTTACTGCACCCGACCCATACGCGGGGGATGTCGATTTCACTTTCACTTTGAACGCGACAGGTATTAATGAGTCTATGCTTCTGCAGCAGGTAAGAGCTGTAGTTGGAAATGAATCTGCAGATCCTTTTGCGAGAGCTGATGCGATGCTGATGCTTGGCCGGATCACAAAGAACAGGACGCTGATTTGTGGGTCTCTGGCCGTTTATGATGAAGTGCATTCCTCTGATCCTGAAGTTATGGCGCTCGTCTATGAGACAAGTGCTGCAGTTGGCTGCGGCAGGAACAGGAAGGCTTTTTTGGCTGCCGCTGCTTCTGAGTGGAAGAAGGCAGGCAATGAATTCAGGGCGAGCCTTGATAAGTCTTTATCCACAGGTTTTGTACCGGAGCTTGTTTTTGATGCTAATGCGACTACTTCCAACGCGACTGTAATTACAGGGTATAATACGCCCATCCTTCCAAAGCCATTCTCGAATGTTTCTAAAATCACTATGGGCGGGACCGAGATTATTGTTGGCAGCGAAGATCTGCTTCTTACTCAGGTTGACAGGGTGCACAGGGACTGGCTTGGCGGGCAGTTTGCGAATCCTTTCGACGCGCCGCTTAAGGTTGTGTTTTCCGAGAAGAACTATTACAATGCTTCTGAGCTGCGCGAGGATATCGGCTGGCATGAGGGTGCGAGGACAAAAGAGCTTGTTGATCATGGTATTTCATATGCTGTTGGTGCGGGCACTTTGGTTGCGCGTAATGGAGACAGGTGGTTTGCAGTTGACGATAAGGGTGTTTTCCGTTTTGAGGTTCCCGTAGATAAGCTGTATTATCCTACAACGCGCTTTTTGCATGAGAACCTTGCGGTTATTATGGATACGCATGGCGTCAATATGCTTGTCGAGCAGGCTATAAGGAAGCATGCGGATTTTGTTATGGGCTGCTGCGATCACCCGGGAAAGATTTACGCAGCCAAGTATCTTAGCGATCATGGTATTCCTGTTGTATGTTTGACCGATAAGTATGTTTATCTCTTGCTCGGGCATAATGCGACTGTTCTTGGCAGTCCGCCATTCTCATTTGGAAGCAATTATGTGAAAATTGGCGGCAGGCCGATATCAATAACTGCTGATGACAAGGTCCTGGCGATGAATGCTTCTGATAAGACATATGCGCTTTGGTATTATCAGACTCCTGCGAGCTACTTCAGCCTTATAGGTGGGCTTGATGTTGATTATTTTACCATTGATGACTACAATGAGATGGGTGGGTTTATTGACTATGCACGGTCAATTAACGCTACAGTGATTGCTGTAAGGGTTTACAATAAGAATGATTATGCTGCTGTGAAAGGCTGGCTTGAGGAGGATGAGGCTCATCAGGCAGTTCTTTTCCATAGCGCGGCCTATCCTTACGGCCAGGTTCTGTTTGGGGAGTTTCCTTTCCAGACTACTTTTGATGATCCTAATCCGGTGGCAGAATGAAGAAGGATTGGTATTTGATTGCTGCAGTTTGCATTGCGTTATTGTCCCGGCTTATATTTGCGTTTAGCTGGCATGAAGTATGGTGGGATGCTGGCGTTTACATTGGCATGGGGAAGTATTTGTTCAGCCTCGGCCAGTCGGGTTTATGGGAGCATATTCGTCCTCCTCTTCTGCCTGTATTTCTTGGCCTTTTCTGGCTTTTGGGCAGTCCTGTGATTCTTGGCAGGCTTTTTGAGGCGCTGTTGATGGCAGGCATAGTGTTTTTCGTGTATGACTTGTCCAGGAAATGGTTTGACAGGAGGGTTGCGCTTATTGCATCATTATTGGTTTGTTTTAGCCCGATTTTTCTTTACTTGAGTTTTCATTTGTACACTGAGATTCCTGCTGTTTTTCTGGCATTATTCAGTTTGTGGTTGTTTGAAAGGAAGTCTTATTTCTGGTCGGGTTTTCTGCTCGGCCTGGCATTTCTTACTAAGTTCCCTGCGGGCATTTTCCTTCCGATCTTTGCTGTTTTTTTGTTTAGGAAATGGAAGTCTCTTTTTCATTTGCTAATCGGTTTCGCGCTTCCTGTTTTTCCCTACATGGTTGTTTCATGGCTGGCTTACGGCTCGCCTGTTGAGTTTTGTCGTGCTGCAAGCGATGCGATTGGCAGGGCGCTTGGCTGCAATGTGCTGCGTTATCATGAATGGTATTATTATTTCGGGTTATTGTGGAATAGCGAGATCCAGTTCAGCGTTTTGGCTTTAGCGGGCATTGCGGCATTATTCCTGAAGAGGATTAAGGCGCGGTATTTTATTCTTGCCTGCCTTTTCCTGCCCTTGCTGTATTTCATGCAGCTTCATTGCAGGGATTACCGTTATCTTGCTCTGTTCTATCCTTTTATTGCGATGCTTGCCGCGCTTGGCTTTATTTACCTGTTCAGTTTTCTGAAGGGCAGATGGTTTATAGTTATTGCATTGCTGCTTGCAGTCTGGTTTGCTTTTGTCGGGTTCCAGTTCTATTTTGGGAATGAAGTTCAGTCTCCGGGTGTTGCAGAGGATTATTTTACATATCTGCAGGGCAAGAATATCTCTGGCGAAGTCTGGATATCTAATCCTGTTGTTGCGGCATATACTGATGCGAAGCTGTCTAAAGTTTATTATCCAATATATGATGAAGGTGTTTCGCGGCAATT
>JAHWHO010000033.1 GCA_019323255.1 Candidatus Woesearchaeota archaeon | reverse complement strand
TCTCAATCTGGTCGTTGAAGAAAAACGTAACGTGCGCATATTTTTCTGTCTCGCTTATCCTAAGCTGGCGCTTATTTTTCCTCGCAAGAATTTCCCCTAGAATATTTTTCAATTTAATATCCCTGAACATGACATGCGCATTCATCGGCTTATAGTATTCAGTCATCGCAGTGAAATAGATGTTTAATGGCTTTCTCTTCCAGCCCGCGAATTTCTTTTCAATCATTGCCTGCGTTAACTGCCTCGGGCGGTCAGTCCTGAAGTTAAAGAAGATAACTGAATCGTGCGGCTTAATGCCGCGATAACCTTCAAGCTTTCTTGGAACAATAAACTCATCAGTAATGCCTTCCTTGTAGCTTTCCTTAATCGACTTAATTGGATTAGTAAATGTAATATTTGTTTTGCCATTGACAATACAATCGTAAGCTTTCTTAGTCCTCTGCCAGCGCTTATCACGATCCATTGCATAATAACGGCCGGAAATAGTCGCAATCTTTGCCCTGATTGTCTTGACGTGCTTAATCGAATCGTGAACAGGAGCATCGCGGCCGTCAGTAAAAACATGGACAAGCACATTATTGAACTTTAATTTCCTGCACAGCTTAAGAATCGCCTTCAGATGATCGAGATGTGAATGAACACCCTCAATCTGCACAAGGCCCATTATGTGCAGAGTTGAATTATGCTTTTTACAATTACTTATCGCGCCCAATAATGCAGGATTCCTGAAAAAAGAGCCGTCTTTGATTGCGCTGTTAATCCTCGACAAAGACTGCAGGATAATCCTGCCCGCGCCCATAGTCATGTGGCCGACTTCAGAGTTTCCCTGAAAACCTTTAGGAAGGCCGACAGCCTCGCCAGAAGCGTTAAGCAAAGAGTTTGAATATTTCTTCATCAAAAAATCAGTATTTGGAGTTCGCGCATGATAAATTGCGTTCTTATAATGGGATTTCCTAAAGCCCCAGCCATCTCTAATTATCAATATCACCCTCTTTTGCATGAGTAAATTCAAAGGAAGTTAGTATAATAAGTTTATGGTTTAAAGCCGATGCCATCAGAGCCCTGATAGCGATTGCCGCACTCGCCGTAAACATTCTTACAGCCGTTAGGAAAGAAATATATCAGCCCCCATGCAATAGGCTGGCCGCTGGAAATCTGAATAGGCCGACTATGATCAAAAGGTGTCAGGGTCACATTGCCCTCATAACCCGGATCCACCCACCCCGCATTAACCCTTGTAAGCATATCATCAATAAACATATCTACTGATGGAGGAAGACGTCTGCACAATAATAAGCCAATTTTATTCGACAAATGAAACCGCTCTCTTGAAGTGATAATCGCACAAAAACCAGGATCCAGCCTTAAAGGCGAAGTATCATCAACAATGTAAAGCTCGTCATCAGAATATGCCTTAGCTTTCTCTATAATTCCCAGATCCCGCTTGAACCTCCTTGCCTTGTCGCCCGCGTGGATAACAACAAAAGGGCCATTGAGCTCAACATCAGCACCGAGCTCCTTAACAATATCTCGCGCGCGAGTTTCATCAAGAACAGGCTGGCCAGCGTGCTCGCTAAGCGAAGGATGAGTGAAGAAAGCCTGTGCGAAGCGGTCATTCTCAGGAAGAAGAATTGGATTTGGGTTGTTATTGCGCATCGCGATATAAGGACGCCCATCCTCATAGTATTCAAGCACATAACGATAAGGACGGAACCCAAGACGGCCGTATGAAGAACGCAGATCAAATGAAACAGTAACAGAGCTGTCAACACTCAAACCCCTTGGACAAATCTCAACATGCGCATTCGGCGGCACGAGCACATCTCCCTCCTCAACTACAGTGCCGAACGTAATGGGTGCATCTTCATCAATGTCATGGCGCTCGTTCATATATCGTACGCCCTTTTCCTGTGCTTCTTCATCAAAAACAATAGTTCTGCCTATGCGAATATCAAGGCCTGCAGGCTGGATATGCTCAGCCTTAGGGGTCATCCGGACAAGTCCCAGCTCCAGCAATCGTTCTATTCCTTCTGTTGACAATATAGGTTCGAGCATAGCGCGCGGAAAAAGGCGGTTGTATAATAAAGTTGATTTATTTTCTATATGGAAAAAAAATAAATACGGCAATATGTACAGAACAATTAAGTATCGAATTTGCATAATAAAGCACATGGAAATAGAAAAAGTGGCGATATTGTCGGTACTCGGCTTTGTATCAGTATTCTCACTGCTCGGAATGGCAGGAGTGTTTACGCCTACAGGCGATGCAGCATACCTTCAATATTATTACGGACCGGACTTCAAGAAAACCTCGCCGGGATACGAACTTCCCGCCATGGTGCCGCCGACAGGAGAGGAAAGGCAGGAATACTTTGAAATTAATACGCAGACAACACCCCCTCTAGACCTCTACTATGGAGACAGGCCGGAAAAAATAATCGTAACACTGCCAACATACCCGGAAAGAAATACTAACTGGGGAAGGTGAACAAATGGACAGAATGAATTTCGCAGGACTATTGGTATTGTCGCTGGTAGGACTATTCGCATTCTCACTAATTGCAGGATCAATGACCGGGCAGGCAGTAAAGCAGCCGAACGTGCTTGATGCAATGTACGGGCAGGCGCAACCGGCAGTACAGCAGGAAATGGCAGAACTCGAATACCCCGGAATGATCAGACAGCCAACTGGACCAATGAAAGAAGAAATGCTCCAGGAATACTACCCTGCAAGAGAAGATCTTGGATTAGACACGGACAGGTTCCCAAGAAAAATAGAAGGCGTGCCTTATTATTGAGTGCACTTCCCTAATAAAAATCAGGGGCAAGTAGTTCAGTAATGGAAATTATCTTAAAAAAGAAATCTTAATATATAAACGCCAAGATCAATAAAATATGGTGTTTAAACAAATCGTTGCTTTGGATGATATTAATATTTCTAAAACTTCGATGAAAGACCTTGAGAAATATTCGGAAAATCCTGTCAAGTGCTTTGATTCAGATCCAGACAACGAGGATGCTATAAAAGAAAGAATCAAAGATGCAGATTGTATCTTACTTAGTTGGCGAACGCCAATAACAAAAGCTATTCTTTCATCATGCCCTCAACTAAAATTTATTTGTCTTTGTGGAACTAATTCAAATTGTATCAATCTTGATGAATGTAAAAAGCAGGGAATAATAGTCTCTAATGTTGTAGATTATGGTGATGAAGGGGTTGTTGAATGGATATTTTTCCATCTTCTAGCTTTAGTAAGAGGATTCGGAAAATATATGTGGAAAGATTATCCTGCAGAACTCGCACATAAAACAATTGGCATTATTGGACTTGGCGCCGTTGGAAAGCTTCTTGCAGATGCGGCATTAGGACTCAAAATGAATGTTTTATACAACAGCAAAACTAGAAAGCCAGAATTTGAGAAAAAAGGTTTGGTCTTCGTTGAAAAGAAAGAGCTTCTGAAAAAAAGCGATATTATAAGTTTGCAAACACCCAAAAATGTTAAAATTCTTGAAAAAGAAGATTTTGATATCATGCAAGGGAAAATTTTGGTTAATACCACATTGGGCCTAAGTTTTAACGAAGAAGACTTCATAAATTGGATAGAAAAACCAAATAATTTTGTGATTATGGATATATCTCAAGGGAAAGAATTCTATGAGAAAGTTAGGGATTTGAAAGGAGTCATATTTTCAGAGTTAATCGCAGGAAGAACAAAAGAATCTGTACTAAGACTTAGCAATAAAGTGTTAGACAATGTAAAAGAATATCTTGAAGGAAGTCCAATAAATAGAATAAACTAATAGTTTGCATATTTTTATCAAAAAACTAGTCCACTGTAAACAGAACATTATCGTGATCTACATCAAATAAACCTATTCTTGCGCCAGCATCAAGCCAGCCATGCGCATAATTTAATGCAGCAAACGCAGTAACAATCTCGCCCTTCTCTTTGAAATGCTTAGCGTCTTCGAAATATCTTTTTGCCATGTCTAAGAAATCTTCTGCAGCTTTTTTGCAATCAATTTTAGCATTGCAGACTATTTTGACTTTCTTCAAAGCTCTGCCAGTTATGTCAAAGTACTTCTCGAGCTTTTCTTCTGTAACAATATTATCCATGAACTTTGATCATATTAAGAACTTATAAACATTTTCATGTTACCACCAACATATAATTGCGCTTTAATTTATAATCCTAGCAATTATATTGGCAGAAATAAGGTGAAAAAATGAAAGAAGACTTTGTGAAATCTGAGCAAGAAATCAGGGCGCTGTGCGAAAAGATAAAAAATACAAGAAAAGGGCCGTTGCTTACTGTCAATCTACAAGACGTAAAAGATGTACTTATACTCATTGAAAAGTATAAGGAAGATGAAGAAAAAGCATCTCTGGCTAAGGAAGATATTAGAGAACACAAATGGTTTTGGAGATATTTAAACGACTGGTGGAGTCAGTACATCCGCTCCCGTCTTTACACAATAATTGTTAACTTAGGTTTATTGGCCGGTACAATCAAGAGTGACGCTGTTCAGGAATATATTAACAGGCGTCAGAAATATAAATGTAGTTATATTGAAAGCCCCAGGACTGCCATAGAAACTATAGAAAGAATTGCCAAGGAAATTCCTACGCGAATTACGATGTTACACCAGCTTGCGGATTATGCCTTAGAAGGCTGGAAAGAATAGAATAAAAAAATTAAGCTGCTTTCTTCTTAGGAAGAGGGCGCTTGACAGCTATAGGAAGAACGCCTTCCTCAAGCTCTATCTTCGCAATCTCGATCGGATTATAGCCGATAGCCTCAAGCTTTTTCTCGTCCAGCTTAACCAAAAAAGGAGCACCCATGCTAATCTGCAAAGCACGGCTGCCAATCATACGCGCTTTCTCATACTTTGTAAGTTTTTCCATAGCCAACCACCTTACAATTTCTTACGCAATTCACCGGATTTCTCAACAGCGATCCCAACCATATTGTCAATTTCCTCTACAGTCAAAGGACACC
>JAHWHO010000032.1 GCA_019323255.1 Candidatus Woesearchaeota archaeon | reverse complement strand
TGAGACTCCTGCGGCACTTTCGCAAGCTCAGGCACCCGGTATTCTTTAGCTTTCTCACTAGTCCCAACATAGATAAAAAAGCCAACGAGCACAAGCATCATGATGCCGATAATGATAAAAATTGTTATCTGTCCCCTCTTCACATTCCCCACCGCTTTTTAGAGAATAAAAGAGGCTTTTCATTTATAAATGTTACTAATAAATGGCTTAATAAGCAATCGAGGATAACTACTTAGAAACGATCTTCAAAGGCACCTTCGTAAGCTTGTCCAGATCAGACGCGATCACAGTAATCTGCATCTCGCCCTTGCTCTCGGGAACAATCCTGACAATGTTGTTGGAAACAGTGACCTTAAGGCCCTTATCTGAAGTGCTCAGGTAGACAAGCTCATCACCATCAGGATCCTCAAAATACTCATCAAGATTAAGCTCGTACTCCCCGCTGATCGTGAACTCCCTCGTCTTGGATTTCCAGACAGGCGCGCTGTTGTCGTCCCTCGCAACCGTGTAAATGATCTCGTCAAGTTTAAGCACGCTATCATCGCCGACCTGCGCGAACAGCTCTATCGAATTTGAATCGCTCTTGACTGAGCAGGTGTCCTCGCAAACCTTCGTGAAAGTATTGCCGTCAGTAGTTGAACTGTCAAAAATCAGCGTAAGGTCATCACCTACTTTGTAAAAAAGCTTAACATCTCCCTCGTAACTGCCGGAAGCAGAAATACTTAGAGGCACATCCTTCAGATTAAGATCCATGATCTTAGACTCTGTGAAAGTAATGTTTACAGCCTGGGTAACCTCATCCTGAAAAGTGATAAGCCCGACTATAGAAGGATTGATGAAAACCAGCGCGCTCAATGCAACAACGAGCACGATAGCAACAATGACATTTACCGGAACGCGAACAGTCTTCTCAGCCGCAGTAAGATCGCCGTGAACAGCAGATATCTGCTCGTGGGCGAGCTGCTTATGGAAATATTCCATATCACTTTCGCTGATCTGATTGTAAATTCCAAGAAGATCATGATAAAGTGTTTTCGCTTTATCAAGCTCATTATGAACAATAAGCGAATGGATCTTATCCTGCGTCTCAACAAACCTCTTTATTACGTCTTGCATATGTATTAAATACAGCTAAATCGTATATTTAAACGTTTGGTAAGAACAAACTATACATTCACTCTTTTTTCTCTTCTGCAGGCGCTTCAGCCTTAGGAGCTTCTTTCGGAGCCTCTTCAGCCTTAGGAGCTTCTTTCTTTTCAGCCGGCTCTTCCTTTTTTTCTTCTTTAGGAGCCTTTGGCTCTTCCTTCTTCTCTTCAGATTTAGGTTCTTCAGCCGGCTTCTCTTCAATCAGAGGCTGAGCGCCTTCTTTCAGAATTCGTAAATTTACCTGAGAAGTATTCATTCCGACAGTGTTCCCGCAAATAGTCTTTCGCTGGCGGATACCCTTCGCTTTCTTCTTAAGCCCAACAGCTTCAACAGCAAGGATCTTTTTCCTGCTTGCGCCATCGACATCTTTTCTCATAGGAAATCCGCAATGATCAGAACCGCCTGCAATCTCGAACTCATATCCCGCAAAACCAATATCGTCCCCGGAAATCTTATCGCCAATCTTTTTGCCCTGCAAAAAGCCAGTCTCCTCTTCACTAAGTTCCTTCTGCAGGCTCCTGCCTTTCTTAGTCCCGATAACTACCTTTATGACCATTGCTGTTTCAAGAAAATGAGTTGTTTATAAAGGTTGTGTTTTAGGAAGCTCTGTAGAAAGTCTCCTTCGTTCTGAACACTTCCTGAGTTCAGCAAAGAAGTCGTAAGCTGAATTATGTCGTGTTCAGAACGCTTTAGCCTACGACTTTCTACATCGCAGTTTTACGAAATCAGCTTAAGCTCACCAGTCACTTCGTCGATTTTCTCCGCATCAGCAGGGCCGATGCCAACGCAAGTTATAGTTCCCGGCCTAAGGTGCGTGTGCCCTGCATCAGTGATCAGCGCAACAACAAGACCATGGTCCTCGGCAAGATTCTTGTACTTGATAAGCTGGTAGCGGTTATCAACACCTAGAACAGCCTTCTTCATCCCCTGCTCCCGCCACTCTTTGATATCATCTTTATGGGATTTAAGAGTAGCTTCAACAGAAGCATGGCTCACTTGCGCAGCCATCTTGCCCTTCGTGAGCTTCAAATCCTTCCTTACCAGAATAACCTGCTTATACTCTTTCATTTTCCATTATCCTTTCCTTGTACTCAGTAAGCTGCGACCCCCACATCTCGGCGTTCTTAGGCAGGAGATTGCAAATAACAGGCTTAGGGAGCTTCTTCAAATGCTCAGGCATCTCAAATCCCTGCCTCAAATAGAAAAAAATGCTCCGCGTCCAGTTATAATATTGCTGAGCATTATCAGGCGGGCGCATTTTCTGAATAAACTTATTCTGCAATGAACCAATCCTGCTATCGTATGCAGGAGAACCGAAGCCGCCTTCAGAAACATCAGTAGCGAAGCATCTGTTCACAGCCATCCAGTCATTTGACACAATCAAATCAGGAGGGCGGTTAAGTCCAATGCCTTCCCAGCAATTAGGATACGCACAGCCGATATCACTGCCCCTCGTCGCCCTCAAAGCAAGCGGGACAGCTGCAGAAGCATCGTAATTGGAAATGAATACTACGCTGAGTAAAGAAAAAAGGACAAGACCCGTCAGTACAAAAAAAGGAGTTTGCATAGGAAAAGAAAAAAATTAGTTTGAGCCGAGCGGCCAAACGTCTCTATTAGCACTGCATGCCGGAACTTTCAAATGGGATCCGTCAAGCATTACAGCATCGTAATAATCCCACTTATCTGGCACGACAAGCTTCTCTACGATGTGCTCTCTCATCAGTGTGTCCGAGTCAAGCATCGCACTATCGCCCTTCATCATCGGCGTGCTGATTCCTTCACCAGTTGTTCCTGATGTGGTTAGCATATAGCATGCAGAATCACCGCCATACGGACCGGATGCAGACAAGGACTTGTATGTTCCAGCAGTAGGCCTTGCTCTTGCAGCGTTCTCAGACGGGAAACTACCCATCGCCTGACTGTTGCCCTGCCATGGCAAAGCATAACAGCTGAAGCTGTCCTCAGGATGAGCCACAATAAATGCGTTTCTCAAGTCATCCCAGCATGTTCCTGCATCGTCAGGGAATCTTTTGTAACCTTCATATCTGTACCCGCCCATCATCACGAACGCAGGTATCCTGTTTCCGAAGAAGCTTGCAGGAACCGTAGCCAGCAATGCAGGCGATTCTATGGGCGCAGCCCCATAAGTCATTGGTTGTTGTGCGTGTGTCTGCACAATACCCTCACCAGGGTTCATATAATCCCAGTATTGATTGTATGACTGCCCGATAGCAGCACCAGTACTCTCGCTGGCTCTTGTGAACAGTAGTACAAGGCCAATAACAGCTATGATTGCGACTATAGCAAAAATTACAAGACCGAGACCAACTTGACCTTTTCTCATAATTATAACCTCCTTTTAGGGTGGTTTAAACAATACCCATATTTAAATGTGACGATAGACAAAACGTATTTGTGGACGCGGGGGATAAATTTTTATAGACCACCAATGGGTGGTGATTGATAATGATGATAAGCAGACAAGAATGGTTTGAATGGAATTTTAGGCAAAAGTATGCCTGTTATGTTGAGAAAATAAGCGAGTTTACAGACAACCACCATGATGCAGAAGATATTGTGATGACCGCGTATCAGGCAGCGCTAAAATCCCGAGGCAAAATAGAAAGCATGTATCCCTCTCCATACTTTAATGAAGCCCGAAATAAAATAGCGAAAGCGAAACTGCTCTGTTTCAGCGACATAGGTCTCAAAGCAGAGGACATACCTAATAAAGAATCAGAGTCCCTTGGACCTGTGCTTGAAAGAGCACTCAATGTCCTGAAGCCGCATGAATATGAAATGTTTCTGACACTGGCACTTACTGATATGCTTCAAAGAGAATATGCGGCAGAAAAAGGATTGAGTAAGAATACTGTAAAGAGAAGGATGATGCTTGTAAGGGACAAGCTTGCACGAAGAGTTACAGAATTAGGGAAGAATAATTAAAGACAACAGGGAGAGCGATACAAATGGACATGTACATATCGGAAGAAGCCGTTGCAAGGCTGCTCGAAAGCCATGATAACTTCGTATGGAATGCATTACGCCTATGCGGAGAATGGAATACAGCAGAAGACCTCGTGCAGGAAGCATATATAAGAGTGATTAGATCCGCGCATGATGAAACGAGGCTTTCAGGTTACATGACTAAAGCTATACGCTCTGCATTCAAAGATATGTTAAGAAAAAACAAGAAAAAGAGCGCGATGAACGCGTCGAACGAATGCGATCTTCCATCAGGCCTCGACTGTCTTGCAGGAGCGAAATTCGAACCGGGCAGAGATGAAATTTCACCTCCGCTCCTGGAAGCGCTAAGCAAAGTTCCTGACAAATTCACAACGGTCTTTCTCGATTATGTAAACGGGCTGAATCCCACAGAGATAAGCCTGATGAGAGGCCTGGTTCGTGGAACTGTGAACACAAGAATCTATAGAACAAAAAAACAGCTAAGAGAAACACTAAAAGGAACGTATTGCTAAACTTTCTTCTCAATCTCGCATTTCTTAATGAAAGCATCAACCTTCGTTGGCGGATGAACTTTATTGTCCCTGGTTCTGATTGTCAGATTTCCGGATTGCTCTTTCTCTCCGAACACAATAATATAGTTGACCTGATCTAACTGCGCATTCCTCACCTTTTTAGGAATAGATTCTGCAGTTTCGTCTAAAGTTGCCCTAAGCCCTGCATCTTTCAGTTGTTGAACAAGCTTTTTTGCATCTTTTGCAAACCTGTCTGCGACTGTTAAGACTCGCACTTGCTCTGGAGAAAGCCACATCGGGAACTTTCCTGCGTAATGTTCAACGAGAATTCCGAGGAAGCGCTCAACACTACCATAGATAGTGCGATGAAGCATGACCGGGCGGTGCTTTTTGCAATCAGAACCTTCATACGTCAAGTCAAACTTCTCAGGCATCTGGAAGTCTAATTGTATAGTGCCGCACTGCCATGTGCG
>JAHWHO010000031.1 GCA_019323255.1 Candidatus Woesearchaeota archaeon | reverse complement strand
GTATTTTCATCTGATGCGCCTACCAGTTCGGCGAGAAAAGGAACCCATTCTTCAATTTTTGGCGTTTCAGTATTTGGCATCTGGGGAATATGAACCTCAAAACCTTTCTGCTCTAGCCGTGTTTTGAGCCAGGGAAGCCACCCGTCTTCAGGATGCTCATCCCAGCCGTGAATTACGAATACGCGTTTCATGATATAATAGAGACTAGAATTCTTTAAATAGATATTGGAACTAAAGTACAGTATGGAAATGCTTGATGTTGTCAATGAAAAAGATGAGGTTGTGGGGAAAGCAGAGTATTCGGAAGTGTACAAGAATTTTTTGGCGCACAGGATATGCCACATCCTGATATTCAACGACAAGGGAGAGATGGCATTGCAGTTACGAAGCAAGCACAAGCGCTTCTGCCCGAACCACTGGGTTACAGCAGTTGGAGGACACGTGCAATCAGGCGAGAGTTATGAGCAGGCAGCGCTAAGAGAAATGGAAGAAGAAGTTGGCGTGCAGATTCCAGTAGAGTTTTTGAGAAAAGACAGGTACGATAATCCTGAAAGAAAAGATTTTACAAAGTTTTTAGGCACGTTCAAAGCAAAATACAACGGCCCGTTTAGGGTAAACCCTGAAGAAGTCGACAGGGTAGAGTTCTTTTCTATGGAAAAAATCAAGCAGATGATTGCAGATGGGGAGAAATTCCATCCTGAGCTGTTGTTTTTGTTACGAAAGGAGTTTGGCGTTCAATAAAACATAAACAGGATAATGATCGCTTACTGCTTTTGCTTCTTCGTAAGATAGCTTGTGAATATCGTCGAACTTGTAGACGCCGGATTGCAGTATCTTAACATTGCCCAGTATTCTGTCGTAAGTGTAGAACGCTTTGCCAACAGTTGTGTCGTACGAGTCAGGAATATAGTAAGCTAAGCCTGCGACAGCCGGCTTTGATTTCTCGTCCAAGTAGGAACCGTCAGCATTGAAGTCGCCGAGCACCAAAATGTTTTCGGTTGAGATTGTGTCGAGAACATCCGACAGATGAGAAATCTCAGACTCTGCATCTTCAGGCTTAATGTGAACATCAACAAAAGCAAATTCAGTACCATTGATCGTGAAAACCGCTGTGAATGGCGGCCGCTCAAATAGATCTTGCGTGTCATTGAAAACAAAGCTTTGGTGGAATGTTAGGAATTTCTTGTCGTAATAGAACGCATATTGTTCTTTGCTTGATGTTCTGCCCAGCCGAGGGCTGACAATAACGCCGTAGCGAGATGAGTTAAGCATTTTCAATAAAGCACCAGAAGTTTCTAAGCTTGAATCGCGAATTTCCTGTATTGCGACAAGATCAAAATCTTCAACAATGTCTTTAATTACATTCATAACTTCTGTTTTGTTTCGTTTAGCGCGGCCAAAAGTCTGGATGTTAAAAGAACCTATAGTTAATGTGTTAGGAACTAACTGCTTGCAAACAACATCTGGACTGCAGGAATCAGGACCAGGTAATTTAGGCTCTGCCGGAACTGTGCATGATATCAGCAACAATAGTATTATCAGCTCTTTTTTCATGTGTTAGAATATGGTTAGTTATTTTATATGCATTGCGGGAAAAGAACCGGAAAAACTATCAATGGGTATTTTAATCACAGCTTTTCTCACTCGTGATTGCGTTTTATAAATCTGGCCAGGCATATGAATATCTTCCGGGAACAGCACGATATAATCGCCGGCTTTGGCAGAAATATCAGAACTGTCGGCAACGGAATCATATGAAATGCAATCATCTTCTTCACTGTAATCAGCATGAATTTTATTATTAGGACCAGCAAAGCCAACGCTTATGAGCTCTTCACCAGAGATTATGAATTGAAAATCAATGTTCTTGCGATGCGCTTCAAACTGGTTGTCTTCTGCAGTAGTGTACTCAAGCACGAGCATTTTCATGCCGTCATCTGTTTTGTGCTCGCCATTCTCAATGGCTGAAAAATCTGTCTTTTTGATAAACTCTATAACTTTAGCCAGAACAGGAATCAACTCCGCTTCGCGGCCAACTGCTTTGATGTTTCCGAGGATCATGTTGTTTTGTTTCATGGCAGTATTTATATGCCTTGCGGATCCAGAGAATTTTATGGGGTCAGATATGCAGTTGTAGGATTTATCTATGGCTCTTGCAGTGCTTGTAGCATTTTTTTAACTTGCGCTTTTGTTGGTTTAGGCGCGCCAGTATCTGCACCTATATCAACTAAACCATAAAATGCCTTGCTTGTCGCATCATCTAACAACACACTTGCGCTGAAGAAAGTCATGTAAATGCGGAAGGCATCGCTTTTCATTTTTTGATCATTGGGATTTCTTAGATATACGTAATAGATTTTAATCAACTCTCGTTTAAGCTTAGCAATATCTAATTCAATCATAGTATTAGAAGAGCAAAATGGTTATTTATACCTTTTCTTCAATGTTCGATTTCTGTCAACTTGGCGTTGAACTGCCTAGTTAAAAGTCGGAGGGAGTTGCACCCCGACCTGCGCTTTGGAAAGCATACGAGGCAGCCGCTGAAGCCGTTTTGATGAACTCCAAAAACTGAGAGTTTCTAAGAATAATCTGATTGTTTTGAAAAGATTACTTGACAGCAATGTTTATTAATCGGCATCTCTAAGAAGTATTAATGCAAGATAAACTAGGGGTTCTTACAAGCACAAAATTTGTTGTTGACAGTGCAGCGAATGTCAAGATAAAAGAAGAGAAAATAACAGAGTTCACCAATATTGTAAAACAAAAGAAACTTCCTAAGTTTGATGGTATGTTCTCTACTTTCAAGGAGCCAGACAAAATGGCAAACTACTGTATGGCAATAGCAGGAATAGATTATTGTTTTTGGGGCGAACCCAGATGGAAAACAGAATATAAAGGCAAGACATATACGGGCTCGCTTGCAATGATGGCTGCGGTTAATGGCGCGGTTGAGAACGGCGTGCAGTTTTGGAATGCAGAATACCTCTCTAATATGACCCTGGCGGATATGGAAGAGATCTTTGGCGAAATACCTATGATACAAACAAGATTGGCAAACCTGAATGAAATAGGGAAAATTCTAATCAGAAAATATGAAGGCAAATTGAGCAATCTTATATGTTCGGCAAAAGAAAGCGCAGTTGAACTTATTCTTCGACTTACAAAAGACTTTGAATGCTTTAACGATGTTGAACAATACCGTGGAAGACAAGTTAAGTTCTACAAAAGAGCACAACTACTATGTTCACATCTAAGGCTGGCATTCAAGGGAAAAACACTTGGGCTTTTCAAAGATATAGATCAACTTACAGCACTAGCAGATTACAAGATACCACAGATACTTAGGTACTTTGGAGTTATAGAATATTCAGAACCCCTTGCAAAAAAGATCGATAATCTTGTCAACATACCAGCAGGGTCAATGGACGAGGTTGAAATAAGGGCAGTAACTATATGGGCAATAGAACAGATGCATCAGAAATTGAAAGAATGCTCAGTGGACATAGACAATAAAATATGGTGGATGAAAACAGAAATGCCAAAGGATTCAAAACCACATCATAGGACTAGAACTATTTGGTACTAAAAGCCTCCGGAGGGAGTTGCACCCCCGACCTGCTGATTACGAATCAGCCGCAATAGCTACTATGCTACGGAGGCAGACTTACTTAATCTGCTTCAAAATCTCTGGCTTGCTCTGCAAGTTCTTCTGACATTCGCGGCAGACAGGCTTAAGCTTGCCCTTATCTTTAACATAAGCGCCGACGATCTTCTTCAAAAAAGTCTCTGCAAGGGTCTTGCCGCAAACTGAGCATTTCATAGCGCGAAAAGGATAGAGAGCCTTTTTAAAACTTGTTGTATGTTGAGGTGAAACTCACTTCGTTATGCTCTGCCGCCGGCTCGCCTTAAATGTTTTCTAGATCACTGACATCCTCCGGATGAGACAACCCTCCTGTCAGTTAAAAGAAAAAACAGATTAGGCTCGCAGAATTTGGCGGCAGAGCGGATTTTTCAGTGGCTTCCATAAAGCTTTAAAACCAAACATGTGCTAAACAGAGACATGGCGTGGTCAGATAGGAAAAAGCGAAGCATAGTAGGCGGCTTCATAGTCTTCATAATGATATTCAGCGTGTTCGGCATAGTAATGAACTATACAATGTCTGACACGAAGCAGAAATATGAGTATAATGGCATAGAATTCAAAGGGACAAAGGACGGGTTTGCAGCCAACATAGGAGGCAAAGATTATACTTTTTACGCCCTGCCAACAGACCTTGAGTTCTATAATATTCCTGAAGAAGCCAAAAAACTGCTAAAACAGCCGATGCTCGCAGTAACATATGACCCCGACAGCTATCTAGCGGAAACTATGGCCGAAGCACAGTTCATAATGGAACAGCAGCTGATGCCAAAAATCGTGATCCAAAGAGCTATGACGAACAGCTCAGGAACAGGGCTAAAGCAAATGAGTTGCGAGAATGCAACAGAAAAAGAGCCCGTACTAGAATTCAGAGAATCAGATGAAACATTAATCAAAGTTGAGGGCGGCTGCGTAATATTCAATGCAGTTGACCATGCTGATGTGCTAAGACAGGAAGAGCTCAGCAGGTATATAATACTCGGTGTAATGGAATGAATAAGAGAACAATATTTTTCATGCTAGCGGCAATGGCGGCAATATTCATAGCCTTTGTCCTGATTACAGTATTGATATCAAAGCCCAGTGCCCAAGAAAAAAAGCCGGATTTAGTGTACAACTATTTTCCTTTCTATAACGAACAGGGGATGTGGAAAACGACACTGCAGAGAGGACCGCAAAAGTTTGAGCTGATGCTCAGATATAATCCGGAAGAAGTTGAGGATATACCCTATGCAGGAAAACTCACCCCGGATTTTATCCAAAAGCCGCCAGTATACATAACATTTGACCCTGATGCGCCGCAAGAGCAAATGAAATATCTTGCACTGTCCGCAGCGGAAGTAGGATTAAGCTTAGTAAGAGGTTTCGGACTGGAGATAGAAGCCGCCTGCACGAAAAACCTAACAGAAGCATGCGCCAACCGAAGCATAATCAACTGCGGCGACAATGCAAGCGTGGTGTACTTAAAACTGGCCGACCAGCCCGGCACGCTAATGGGTGAAAGGTGCATCACAATACAGGGCAAGAACTGGAGCATAATCAAGGCAGTAGACAGAATGCTTTACGAATGGTATGGGGTAATCCAGAAAGACAAAACAACACAATTAATAGAGCAGTACAAAGCTGATGTCAGAATGCTCGAAAATGCAACCTGAGCACTATTTTACAAAAAAACCTACAAGCAAAGTAAAAGAACGGCTCATTAATACCGTCCTGAGAGGGCAGGAATTCAAATTCTTAACAGGAAGTTCAATGTTCTCACCTGCAAAAGTAGACCTCGGAACAAGAGTTTTGATTGACCATGCACGCGTTAATCCTGGTGATGCCTTATTAGATCTTGGCTGCGGCTATGGGCCCGTGGGCATAGCATTTGCGCATATTGCGGATGTAACAATGACTGACGTAAATGAAAGAGCAGTTAAGTTTGCAAGAAGAAATGCAGACCTGAATAATGTGCCAGTCAAAGTCTTCAGCGGGAACATGTATGAGAAGATCAAAGGCAAGTTTGATGTTATACTTCTAAACCCCCCGCAAACAGCAGGAAAGAAAATCTGCAACGAGATGATAGAACAAGCGCCAAACTATCTAAAAAAAGACGGGACGCTGCAGCTTGTTGCAAGACACCAGAAAGGCGGCAAGCAGTTTGAACTTAAAATGCAGCAAGTATTCGGAAATGTGGAGACTATCGGAAAAAAGTCAGGTTACAGGGTCTACCTGTCTAGAGTTCAATAAACTTATCCGTAAAGTGCACAAGCTTAACTCCGCACCCGCATCTCAACAGCGCAGAAAGAACTACCATGTGCAGAATACCCGAACCCGAAAATAAGCTAACACCGACCTCGCCAAAACAGATATCCCCAATGCTCTTCTGCACCAAGTTGACCTGCTCTTCAAGCGGCAGATCCTGATTGATCTCAACAAAAAACATATTGTCTTTGAGAGTAAGATGCTCCTTTGCAAAACCGGGACCGACAAAAAAAATTTTCTCCCAATCTGACATTGAAGCTAGCTTAAACACAGAAACCCAGGTTCCCTTGCCCTCCCCCAAACAAGCGACCAAAACAGCCATATAACTGCACAAAAGCACAATTATATAATTCTTGCTAAAGCGTGCAAAAGTTTCTTATATTCTCCTAACATACCCTATAAGGAGCCATCATGATTTCAATCTGCTGTGCCGAACAATTAGACGGAATTGCCGCAGCTGCGATTGTAACAAGATATGCGCGGCTCAAGAAACTTCAGGCCAGATTTGCAGGATTTCTCCACCATGAAAGACTTGAGCAGCAGATAGAGCAGATGCCGACAGACTCGCATATCTTCGTGCTTGACATGTGCCCAAAGCGGGAACATCTGCCGCTGATAAAGAACAAACAAGTAATGTACTGGAGCACGCACGACGCAACAAGCCCAGAAGTTCCAGCACGCATATTCGACCATACGACAGAAAAAAAATGTGCGGCCGAACTTGCACAACAGAGATTTCTCCCCAACGATGCAACAGCCAGAAAACTTGCCGCATTAGGACACAGCATGACTTATTGGAAGAAAAGCGAAGATGCGGCAAAATTATCGGATGTCATCGCTTCAGGCTATAATCCTGCAGAGCTAATCAATTCGCTGTCAAAAGGCGTAACATGGAGCGAACAGCTTGAAGCGAGCAGAAATGATTACCTTCAGAAGAAAGAAGAAGCTTTTTCAGCGCTGCTCAAAACACTGACGATAAAAAGAATTCTCTCATATAATGTAGGATACGCACTTTCTTCAAACGCGCTCACGGGCGCGGATGCGGCGCAAAAAATACTTGATATTCATGATGCGGTTGATGTCGCGTTGGTAGTGTTCAAAAACGGAAAATTAAGTT
>JAHWHO010000003.1 GCA_019323255.1 Candidatus Woesearchaeota archaeon | reverse complement strand
GCAGCAGAAATAATGTTCTTTGTTTTTGCATTGTAGAACCCGATGGATTTGATTATCTTCTTGACTTTTTCAGGGTCGGCATTCGCAAGCTTGTCTGCAGTTCCGTATTTCTCAAATAATTTCTTTGATAATGGCAGCGTAACTTCGTCTTTTGCTCTCGCGCTCAGTATCGTCGAGATTAGTGTCTGGAATTTTGAGCGGTGCATTGCTGCGAGCATTGATTTGCCTTCTGCTTTCTGCAGTATTTTCAAAACTTCAGCGATTTCTTGCGTCATGGTACAAAAACTGCTGGGCATAACCCGCGTATTCTCCCCATTTTTTTGCGAACTCCTGTATCTGCTTTGGCTCTATTCTGTATTTTTGTTTCATTACCCGTTCTATCCATACATCTGTAGGAAATGCATTCTTTTGCCCCAGTGCAAAAAGGCATACGCAGTCTGCAATCTTTTCTCCTATACCGGGTATTGTCATGAGCTTCTCTTTATTCAGGTGTTTTATGAATTCTGCATCAATGATCTTGTTTGCTGAGTAAATATATTTTGCCCTAAACCCGACGCTGCTTTTCCTGAGCTTCGCCATGCTGTTTATCTCGCCTGGGGCAGGAAAGGTATAAACCTCTTTTCCCTCAAAATACTTCTTCTTCCCGAAATATTTGGAGATCAGTTCCATGTTTTTCTTTATCTTTGGAATATTGCTCATCATGCTGCACTGAAAGTTTATTATTGTCTCCCATTTATCCCTGTTCATGATCCTCAGCCCTTTCCATTTCTCGACGATTGGCTTCAGTGTTGCATCTTTGCGCAAAGCTTTGATAACTTTTCCATAATTGTCATCAAGCCCGAATAGCTTCCTGATATGTTTCCCGGTTGTTCCTTTAAACTCTAACGTATTTCCTTTCTGCCGGATCTTGAAAACTTTGTCGCGCTCCTGGCAGTAATACCATCCGTCAGCATAATTATACCTGAAGAACTGGCCTGATTCAAGCGTGTGTTTGAGCGAAAAGCTGTTAGCCTTCATTCTGCTTGCTGTTATGCCTTTGATTTTAAGCCTTTCCACAATCTTTATAATGCAATAGTTATTACAAAACATTATGAGTTTCATGGATAAATTGCTTTTCTGGAAAAAAGAGGAGCCGCCTGCAGAGCCAAGGCTTCCGCGGGTTCCGCCAGGCCCGGGCCTGAGCGCGCAGGATATTAGGCCGCCACAGCAGGAAATGCCGCCGGGGCTTGGAGCTCCGGAAGATATCGGCATGCCAGAGCCATCTGTTCCTGAATTCAGGGAGGCTCAGATGGTGCCCTCAACTTTTGGCAGCCATAATCGTCCAGCGCCATTGGAATCTGCCGCGCCTGTCCAACAGGATGACCATTCTTTGATTATTGCAAAGCTTGATACGATCAAGGCTCAGCTCGACGCTGTTTTGCAGCGGCTTGAGCGCATGGAATACGCGAAGGAAGAAAGGGCTTACCAAAGGAGATGGCGTTGAAGCATTGGGTTTTCTGGATCGTTGCAGTTTCTGTTTTTATTCTGGATAGGATAACTAAGCTCGCTATTATGAAGAGTATGGCGCTTGGAGATTCCATATCAGTCCTGCCGTTCTTAGCGATATCTTATGTTCAGAATACGGGCACTGCCTTTGGCTTGCTTAAGAATGGCAGTACTGTGTTCATCGTTCTCGCTTCATTGGTCAGCGCGTATATTCTGTATGTTTATCGTCGATATCAGGGTATAGTTCTTGTTGCGCTCGCGCTTTTGCTCGCAGGCGCATTGGGCAACCTGCTTGACCGGCTGCTTTATGGCTCTGTTATTGACTTCATTAATTTCCATATCTGGCCTGTATTCAATATTGCGGACTCTGCTATTACTGTTGCAATTGTTTTACTGTTGTTTCACGAGACGAAAGCTTTAAATAGGTGATAATATACACAAAGGTATATTAGTTTAAAAGAGGTAGTATTGTGGAAATTATTAGAGCTGCGGCACTGGCGGTGGTGTTCATCACCGTGACAACGATTGTTGTAAATGCTTACTCTAATTCCGAACACGTGTATACGATGCCTTATCCTGCAGGTCTTACCGTTCCGTATCAGACTATAGATATGTGCAGGCCCGCGACTGCTGTTGTGGGCCCGAACTGTTATGAGAATGGTGTGAATCAGTGCCGTGCAGTCGGTAATAGCGGTTTTTGTTTCGACGAGTGCGTGCAAAGGGTGATGAATGTTTGCTATGACCGGGTCAAGGGCATACCTAGCAAGGTTTTGCCTCCTGGCTTTGAGACGCCGTTCAGGACTCCCGAAGATTGCAGGAGTGCGCTCTCGGAGTTTTGTCAGAGTGACACAAATTGCTACATACATTACGCACCTCGGTGTGCGCAAATTGGCAAGGTAATATTATGAGGTGAAAAAAGAATGAAGGACACAAAAATTCCAATGGTGCTGTTTGGCATTATTGCTGTGGTTGCTGTTGTTGGCATGGTGTTGATGTTTACTCAGGAGAGAAACACGGAAGGCATGATGGCCGTTGGTCCGTTTTCAAACCAACCGGGCTGGTATACTAATTACGATCAATCACAGTATCCGTACTGGTCGACTGTGCAGCCGGTGAATATTCCTGCAGGCTCTATTGAAGGAAGCCCGAGCAGCAAGGTTCCTGGCGAATGGTACCCTACTGTGAGTCAACAGAGACTGATTAACTATGTTCCGGGAACTGAGAAAAGGAATCCGGAAGGAAACATCCCATCTGCATTGTCATCTTGCGGAAGGAACTATAGAAAGTACAGCTGGCAGGAAGCCCAGGGTAAGGTCGGCGACAGAGACTGGTACTGCATACCTATAGAACAGTATGCATGGGGCGGTTCTACAGAAGAGATCGACATAGGCAAGGGCGGTGCATACTGCTGCGCTTACATTGGCCAGGGCGGTCAGGCAAGTGCTTTCGTAAATCCCGGTGAAACTTTAGCATAATTTTTTTTGTTTTTTATTAGTCGTAGTACGTAATATCGTACATAACGATCGAAAGTTATATAAAGCAGTTGGGCATTATTATGCTCAACGATCGAATAATATGATAAACGAGGTGATTCGTCGTGACAGAACAAAATAGCAAAGGTATCGCTCTGGTGATACTAGGCATAGTTGCAATCATTGCAATAGTCGGTTTAGTACTCCTGTTCACTGGTGCGAAAAAGTCCACAGGTGAGTTCGTTGTCCCAGTAGCAAAAGAGTACGGCGGAGCCATCAAGGGAGTCGCTTCTCCTTATGACCGTGCTTTCGTTGGTCGTTCTTATGAGTGGGATGCGAGTGGCGTCGAGGAAGAGCTTTCCGGACGTGGTGACAACCCAGGCTACAGGTCTGGTGCACAAGTAGCTGCCTATGGAGAGGACATGGCCCAGATAGGTCAGGTCACTGAAAACAGGCAGACATCCGAAAGCAAGTTGCAGCAGAACTTCATTCCAAGCTATGGCTATGGTAAGGCATGCCAGGGAGCTTCGGAGACTGCTAAGACGCTGGTTAACCACCCAGAGCTTCAGCAATTCATACCATATACGGAATTCTGGAGTGACAAGAACGTTAAGGCAGCTTACACGAAGGACGGCATTACTTACGGAAATGGTCCGCATGGTGAAAAATGTGTCTTGGCAAACGACATATTGAGCTTTATCGGTGCAAAAGCCAGGGAAGGCAACAGCATGGGCTTAACGTACGAGGTCGGTATTGACAGCACGCCAGGATGGTGCTGTGTGAACGTTGGACTAAGTGCAGAAGGCGGTGTGCCTTACAGCTACACTTCCTAAGCCAATTTTTTTTCTTTTCTTTTTACTATGGAAGCAAAACAGCTTTATGCATCGGTTTTAGTTGTTAGCATATTTCTCGGAGTATCTATTCTTTATGTGATGCTATCCTAAATTTTCTGTTGGGAGATAATGAGGGCTTATTTCTTTTTTCTGGAGAATTTGAACTCACGAACCCTTCCTTTCTCTATGTCATTGAGCGATTTTATTAATGATCTAAGAAATTCATTTTGTTCTTTTAGTTTGTGTTCGTTCATTTTGGGATTTTTATTTTTGCTTTCTTAATGCTCAGAAGTTTCAAACCAGCTTCATGGACAAGCTTTTTTCTCTCTTCCAGCAACTCATTGATTCTCTTATTCATCTTATTCTTTCCAGCACTCATCTTTTTTAATGTTTTCTGTTATTTGCTCGAAATCCGCAATAATGAGATCAATCATTTTTTGTTGGTCTTTCTTGCGTGATCCGCCAACGAATAGTACAATATATCGGTTATCGTAAACGACGTAGTAGATTCTGTATCCTTTATTCTTAAGTTCTCTGAACCATTTATAGGATTTCAGCTTTTTGCCAATTCCATAAGGGTTTTCCCTTGTTTTAATTATCTTTTTCTCAAATTCTTTTTTGATTTGTGTAGGTAGCTTGCCAAAGAATTTTCTGAAGGAATGCGTTTCAAGAATTTTATATCCGTTCATGACTAATACTTGTTTGTCATTTTATTAACGCCTCTTGCGGATTTTCCGTGAGATCTTCGACAGCTTCCGAAATCTTGCATATTACTCTTGAGTAGTGTAAAACATTTATAAGCGCTCTGCACTCCTTAATAAAAATGAAAAAGGCCGATTTTCTGTTTGAAGTATCCTGGGAGGTTTGCAACAAAGTTGGGGGTATTTATACAGTCATAACAAGCAAGGCCGGCCCTGCAATACGCGAATACGGTGAAGGTTATTTTCTTATCGGCCCTTACTTTCCTAAGAAAGCGTATGGTGTTTTTGAGGAAGAACCGATTCCGGAAGTATACTCTGCTATATTTGAGAAGCTGAAGTCGGAAGGCCTTGAAATTCATTATGGCACTTGGCTCACGAAAGGCAATCCGAAAGTTTTCCTGATCGATTTTACTGATTTTACTAAGAACAAGGACGGGATTAAGACTGCGCTGTGGGACTGGTACCAAATTGATTCGCTTAATACAGAATATTTTGATTTTGATGAGCCAATTATTTGGTCTTTTGCTGTTGGCAAGCTATTGGAAGAGTTGTCAAAAATTCATCAGGGTAAGAACATTGTTGCACAGTTCCATGAATGGCTTTGCGCTGCAGGCTTATTTTATCTTCGCCATAACAATTTGCCGATCGCAACTGTTTTTACCACGCATGCAACCACACTTGGAAGGGCTCTCGCAATCCACGATCGTGATCTTTACAGGGATCTTGACTCTTTAAATCCTGACGAAGAGGCAAAGAAGCTTGGGCCGAGTGTTTTCGCTAAGTATCTTACTGAAAAGCAGGCAGCGCATAATGCTCATGTTTTTACGACTGTGAGCGAGATTACGGGCATAGAGGCAGAAAAGATACTTGGAAGAAAGCCCGATGTTTTGTTGTTCAATGGCCTTGATATGTCTAAGTTCCCCACATTTGAGGAATCCTCTGTGCGCCATAGGTTCTTCAAGCAAAGAATAAAGCAGTTTTTGATGTATAATTTCTTCCCTTACTATACTTTTGATCTTGGCAA
The DNA here is from genome assembly GCA_019323255.1 of Candidatus Woesearchaeota archaeon. GTDB lineage: Archaea > Nanobdellota > Nanobdellia > Woesearchaeales > ARS49 > JAHWHO01. The sequence continues at coordinate 5,412 of JAHWHO010000003.1, read as the reverse complement.
TACGCTGATTTATTTTATCGCGGGCAGGTATGAGTACCGTGACAAAGGCATAGATGTTTTCATAAAAGCATTGGCTAAGCTGAATGATGAACTGAAGCAGGATAAGAGCTTCAAGAAGACGATTGTCGCGTTCTTTTGGATTCCGGCTAATGTGAAGGCTATTCATCCTGAACTGCTCCAGAATCGCACGCTTTTCTTTGATGTGAAAGATAGTGTTGATGATAATATTGACTTGATTAAGAACAGGGTAATAAACTTACTTATCACTAAATCCCAGATCGATGCGAAGACTTTGTTTGGTTCTGAGTTTTATGAGGAACTTAGGCCGAAGATCCTGAGGATTGCGCAGTCGCGTAAAGGCCCGCCGCCAGTGAGTACGCATGAGCTTTACAATGAAGGCTCTGATCAGATTATGCGTGCGCTTCTTGACTCAGGCCTTGACAATTCGGAAGATGATGTCGTGAAGATAGTCTATTACCCGATCTACCTGACTGGTGCTGACGGCCTGCTTGATACTAGTTATTATGAGAGCATGATAGGCTCTGATCTTGGCGTGTTCCCGAGTTATTATGAGCCGTGGGGTTATACTCCCTTGGAGGCTGCAGCTTTGGGCATTAGCAGCCTGACTACGGATCTCGCGGGCTTTGGAAGGTATATCTGCAAGGATTGTTCGCTTGAAACAAAGTATCCGGGTATTTTTGTGCTTCCGCGCTTCCAGAAATCTAATGAAGAGATTACAGAGTCGCTTGTTAAGATGATGAAGACTTTTGCTTCTTTTTCTGCTAAAGAGCGTACTGAGAACAAGATTGCTGCTCAGAAGATCGCTACAACGTGCGACTGGAATATTTTCTTCGGGCATTACATTGAAGCGTATAATCTAGCGCTTGACCGGTGCGCGCCATAACCAGATTATAGTTATTATCTGGCATATGATTATTATCTCCGGCAGCGGCATGTTTATTCCTAAGACTATCATGGTCTCACCCACAGCTTTAGCATTATGACTAACTGCAGCGCGAAGTTTATCAGGAATACCATTGAGACCGGGATGTCGATCCAAAAAACGTACATTTTTATCTTGCCTCCACGACGTGTCCGTCATATCTCGCATTTATGTATTCGTAGTCGAACAGCGGCCCGTATTCATATCCAAATATTGCGATCCTGTTTGCAGGCACATCAAGCGTGTATGCTTCTGTAAATATTGTGCTCTTGCCTTTATTAAAATTTAGCTCTACTCCTGCTGTTTTTGCTTCTCCACCTCTGTTGTCTATCAGCAGCTGTACTTTTGTCCTTGTTCCTTCCCTTTGCTGCATAACCACAAAGGGTCTTGTTTCTACAACAATATCGATTTGTTTGCTCGCGATTGGAATGATTCCTGACTTTGCTTCTATGCTGCCTGCAACCCTTTGCGGAAGGATCATCGGCGTGAGCGTCTCAAGCCTTGGTTCTTTGCTTTCTTTAGGGTTGAGCCTGAAGAACTCCGCTATTTGCCTCCATTTAGTATCCTGTCTTAATGGGCCTGCGGTTATCATGCCGAAATTTTTGTAGAACTTTGGTTCTGTGTGCAATGGCAGGGCTGTCTGCTGGAAATTTGGCATTTTTAGCGCGAGCGTAATATTCTCTATGGATTTTTCATTTGGATTTGTCATTGTGATTGGTAGTTTTGTCCATTCTCCTATGTATGCTGTCAATGTTTCTGGCGAATCCAATAATGGCGGACTGCTTCTGAGGAAGTCTCTTACCTCTGCTTCACCAACTATAGTAGGAAATTCTGTTCCCCATCCGCAGGTTTGGGTTTCAGAAGGGAATGTTCCAAGCACAGGTTTGCATGTTGATACAGGGGTGCAGTTTCTTGTCTGCAGGCTGTTAATGCATGGCCCCCATGCTGTACAGGTCCAGTTTAATGTGCATTCCCTGTAGGAGCTGCCGCCTCCTCCGCGGCCTCTGCCCCCGCCGCCTGCAGGGCACACTATATTGAGCGCTCGGTTTGTGTAGTATAATGTGCTTGTCCCGTTGAATACAGGAAGTATTGCCTGGAAATCAAAGAAGGAGCGGTTATATCCTTGTGTGTTTAGGTCTACTGCTACCGCAATTACAATATTGCCTGCTGCATCATTCAGGTAGCCTTCCCTGAATACTGAATTCTGCGCAGAATTGTTTACATATGTATATGTTGTCGGGACATTGTTTATTACGGCCCCGCCTATATTGAATGTTGTGTTTTGGGTGAATGTTCTTGTTGCATTGTCTGATCGTGAGCTCACTAACAAAGCATCAAGCAGTGTTAGATTCCCTGCTGTTAATCCCACAATTAGATTGCTTGAGTTGCTGAACAGTATGAATCCAGTTATGGATATCGGGTTTGCACATCGTGATGTTATGTTGAAGTTGGTCCTGTTTATATTTCCGCCTGTCGTATTCACTTGTGTTGGTGCAAACGGAGGGATTACAGTTATCCTGCCGGGTACGCCCTGCCAGAACCTTGTCTGAGTCTGGCCTGATATGTTTAATGGAGTTATGTTCCCGCCCTGTGCTGTTACTGCCTGTGCTTCTGTTTTTGCAGCTAACGCTAAGAATAACAGCAATATTATCAGTATCGTTTTTTCTTTTTCCATATCAATATCAGCAGCAGTATCACGATTACAGCGAGCAGAATCTTTGTTGTCAGGTCTATCTTTGTTTTCTCTTCTTCTGTGAGTATTAAGTCCATTGTTTCCTGCAGGGTTTTTGTTAGTATCCCTTCTCTTGCACCGTATTTAATCTCTATTGTTATTTGCGGGTTGTCTGCTATGTCTATCTTGTTCATCTTCTGTTTGACTGTAATTGTGCCTGTTCCGCTTATTTCCTTCATCTGCCCCTGCGGGCTTATTCGTTCGTCATCTACGATCAGGTCCTTAAGTGTTGCCTGTGCATAGCAGTCATCGTTTGATTTCAGTGTTATCTCAAATCTTTGTGTTTCTTCATTGTAAACTGCATTCTCGAGTTTCATTTCGCAGTCATCTTCAAAAGTTATCAGTTCTAGCTTGGTTGTTTTTTCTATCGCTTCATCCATCTCGTCTTCTGTGTAGCCGTACGGCACTGATATCTCTGCTGTTAGGTTTGTGCCGAGATATTGCAGCAAATCCGCATCATATACATATCCTGTCTGCTGTTGGCCTTCTATTGTTAGCGGCGCGTCGCCGACTGTTGCTACTAACTGCCCGTCAGATTTTATTCCTATAGAGGGCCTTAGGTGCGTTCTTAGCTCTTTTTCGTTCTTGATGTATAGTTCCACTTGCCGTGTTGCGGTGTTGTATTTTACGCCCTGGAGGCTTAGCAGTATGTCAAGTTTTGGCACGGGGTACATGTCCAGTCCCTGCACTTTTTTGAACGAGCCTCCTTCTTCTGTTGTTCCTTTTCCGAATTTGATGAAAAGTGGTATTTGCAGCAGGTCTTTGATTCTTCTTGCCGAGTCAATGAGGTCATTGCCTATTAACACCATGGTTTCGAATCCTGCAGATCTCAGATAATGTGAAGTCTCTTCAGGAGGCCTGTTTCTTCCGATAAAAATTATCGGCTGGTTTGTTTTCCCTGCGGTAAAGAGGTCCTCAACGAGGAATTCGCCGTTTGTGAGTAAGGCCTGCTGTGCATTTGTCTGCTTTTTGAAAAGGTCCACAAGCGCTATGTTGTTTTTATACCTGCTTCCCATCCGTATTACTTCAGGATTATAGTCCACCAGCGCCTGCTTGACTTCCTCATCTACATCTCCTATTATTGTTATCTTGTCTGTAGGGGCTAGAACTGCAGTAACATTTGCGATATTCTGCTTATCTGCAAACAGTACATATGCATTGTTGTGCACTGCGAGCGGCAATGCTGAGATCGCGTCATATGCTAGTGCTGGGTCTACTATGTAGTATTGGCTTACGTCTATTCTTTTTGCGAGGTCAAGGTTTCCTGCTTTTTCAGGAATTCTTATTGTGTTTGCGTCAAACCCTTCGTCTTTGAGCCGTTGCGCATAATCTATTTGGAAAGGCACAGTGTCTGATTCTATGACTGTTATCTGGTTGTGTTTCAGCTCATCTTTGAGTGTCTGGCCATGTTTCACGCTTGTTAGGAATTTGAAGTCTTTTTGCTGCAGCGCCGCAAACAGGCCCGCTGAGTAAACATTTTCCCAGTTTGCAGAATTTGCTATTATCGTGTCAGCAGTTACTGCGGAACTCACTGCCATAAGTGTGATCAATGCTAATATTATCAGCCTCATTTCTATGAACGAAGAAGAAAGAGGATATAAAAATATATGGTTTCAGCTGAATTCTGCTCTGCCGCCATTTCTGCGAGCCTAATCTATTGTTCGTTTAACTGACAAGGGGGTTGTCCCTTACGGGGATATGTCAGTGCTCTAGAAAACCGCTAAGGCGAGCCGGTGGCAGAGTGTGTTTCAGGTGAATTCTGCGTAGACATAGTAAGTTGTTGTTGCAGTCGTTGTATTGTCTGGAACAATTATTTGGTAGTCATGTGTTACCCCGTCATATCCTACTGTGTTTGAATAGATTTTTGTAGCATACACGTATTGTGTTGTGCCATCGTTAAGGATAATCTCTTCGAAGTTTACAGCCTGTGAAGCATTATTGACATATGTGTACGTCCTGCACGCGGCTGTGATGTTTACGCCGCCTACATCCCAGTTTGCTAATGATGCATTCGTGAAAGTATTGTTAACTCTGTCGCTGCCCGTTCCTGTTAGATTCTCATCTACTGTGCAAATCATCTGTCCTGCAATTGCCAGCCACGTTACTGCATTGTTCTGGCTCAAATATACTTCTCCTGTTAGGGATATTAAGCTCCAGTTGTATAATTGGTCTCCGCTGTTGTCCCTTAGTGTTATTCCGCCGGTTATTTCTCCATAGAAGCCCTGCCATGCATCTGTCTGGGAATAGCCTGTTATATTTACTGGAGTTATGTTCCCGCCCTGCGCAGTGACTGAATTTCCTGCTGCGAAACCGCCCCAAGCTTCGGGTGTTCCTGCTGTTACTGTCGTTAGTGTAGGGTCTGCTAGTGCTGTTCCGGCAAGCACTAATGTCATCATGGCTAATATCCAAACCAGCCGCATATCACAATCACCTCTCATATAATGTACTATTCCGTATACTAATCTATCTTTTGTATTATAAAGTAATATAAAAAGCTTTCGAACTAATCTATTGAAGCGTAGAAGTAATATGTCATAGTTGTCCTGTTTGTGTAATCCGGCACTATCATCTGGAAGTCATGCGCCTGGTTGTCAAAGCCTACAAGGTTGTTCTCAAGCGGAGTTGAGTATACTGCAGTTGTGCCTCCATCATCTGTGAGGATCATTTCTTCGAAGCTTGCATTTTGCGGCGTGCTGTTTATGTATGTGTTCATCGCACATGCAGTATTTGCGGCTAT
>JAHWHO010000030.1 GCA_019323255.1 Candidatus Woesearchaeota archaeon | reverse complement strand
GGCGGCAGAGCAGACTTTCTCGCCAAAGTCTTGGTTAAACTTAAATATCGCGAAGATTACCGCATGCTAATGGATAAAATAAAGCGAATAGTGCGCAAATACGCATTGGACAATGCGAGAAAGCACAATGGCAGGGCAACACAGGGCCCGGTAATAGGCGGCCTGATAGCAGAGATGCCTGCTGCAAAAGAAAAGCTAAAAGACCTTGACATAAAGAGCATTATCGAATCTGTAAATGAACTGACGGTTGAAGAGCAGACTGCGGAGCTGCAGAAACTTGCGCCGGAAATGCTCGAGAAAAAGAAAACTGTTGAAACCAAAGAGCTAAAAGACCTGCCGGATGCAAAGAAAGGCAAAGTAGTGATGAGAATTGCGCCGAGCCCGAGCGGGCCGCTGCACATAGGACACTCATTTGTACTAAGCCTAAATCATGAGTACTGCAAAAAATACAATGGAAAATTCATATTAAGAATTGACGACACTAATCCTGAGAATATCTACGGCCCTGCGTATGATCTTATTCCTGCTGATGCCAACTGGCTTACAGGTGATAATGTAGACAGTGTCATCTGCCAGAGCGACAGGATGGACTCGTACTACAAGCATGCAAAAAAGATGATAGAGAAAGGAGCAGCATATGTTTGCATGTGCGATGCAGACACGTTCAGGGAAATGATATCCAAGAAAAAAGCATGCCCGTGCAGGAATAATAGTGTGAAGGAACAAATCGCAAAATGGGAAAGCATGTTCCAGGGATTCCAGCCAGGAGAAGCAGTTATGAGAATCAAAACAAAAGTTGACGATCCAAACCCTGCGCTCAGAGACTGGCCTGCATTCAGGATAAACGATCATGAGCATGCAAGACACGGCACAGAATACAGGGTATGGCCGCTGATGAATTTTGCTGTCGCTGTAGATGATCATGAATTAGGAGTAACGCATACTTTAAGAGGAATGGACCACCTCGATAATGAAAGAAGACAGGCGCAGATATACGATTTCTTCAAATGGCCAAAACCAAAAGCAGAATATTTTGGACGGATCAACTTTGAAGGGCTGCAGCTCAGCACGACAGAAACGAAGAAAAAAATTGAATACGGAGAATATGACGGCTGGGATGACATAAGACTGCCAACACTAATGGCATTGCGCAGGAGAGGATACCAGCCCGGCGCATTCATAAAGTTTGCAAAAGAAATGGGAATCAACAAAAGCAGCAAGACAGTGCCCAAAGAAGAATTCTTCAAGCTGCTGGATGCATTCAACAGGGACATTATCGATCCTGAAGCGAACAGGTATTTCTTCGTCGCTGATCCTGTTGAAGTCAAAGTAGAAGGCGCGCCTGCAAAAGAATGCAAGATTCCAATACATCCTGACTATCCTAAACGCGGAACAAGAAAACTCAAAAGCATGGGCAAATTTCTAATAGCAAAAAATGATTTTGATAAATTAAAAACAGGACAATTATACAGGCTAATGGACTGCTGCAATTTCAAGAAAGAAGGCAAAAAGTTAGTGTATGCCAAAGGCGATGTTGAAGAATACCGCGCCAAAGGCAAAGGAATACTGCACTGGCTGCCTGACGGAATTGATGTTTCTGTCTTAATGCCTGACGGTAAAGAAGTAAAAGGCAAAGGAGAAGCAAGCCTTGCAAAGCTAAAAGAAGGAGCCATAGTACAATTTGAAAGATTCGGCTTTGTAAGACTGGACAATAAAAAGGAGATGCGCTTCTGGTATGCGCATAATTGAAAAAATGGCAGATGTAGGTAGAAAGGAAATTGAAGAGCAACTTAAGAAGATAATTCGCTGGAGAGACGGGTTTGCGAAAGGAAAACGCGAACGCAATCTTCTTGCAGATATCGGCGCATGGAAACTGCTGAAAACTACATTTTTAGGAAAAAAACTGCCGGAGAATCTTGTCGTTATGGCAGATAATATACAAAGAGAATTCGAAGAGTTTGAGGATGCAATTGACATGGAACTATTTGGAAAGAGATATGCCGAATTTGAGAACTTGCCTAAAGCAAGACTGTTCAATGCAGTTGCGCGGAAGAAGATCACAAAAGAAGAGTATACAAAGCTGAGAGCAGAAAGGGACAAAATTGAGCAAAAGCATATACTTCAAAAAGAAAAAATAACAGCAGAATTGCTTGAGCTCCATGACAAAGTGATAGAATTCCTCCAGAACTGCCTTACAAGTCCTTGAGCTGTTTCTCAATATTTTCAATTCTTTTCTGAACTTTATTCAGCTCGGTCTTGCTGTATTTCCCAGAATCTTTGGCCTTGTTGAAAACCAGCTTAAGAGTCCTTAGACTTTGCTTCAAAGCAGCAGCTTTCTTATGCTTCGCAGAATGCCGTTTTTCAAAAACCTTGACTTTCTTCTGCAGCTTCTGCTCGCGTTCTAAGAAACCTGAAAGCTTTTCATGGATCCTGTCAAGACGCTTATTGAACTGCTGATGAGCAGAGTCCTCTGTTTTCTGCCTGCTCTCAATCCAGTCCTGCTTATCCTTTGCTTCTTCGAGATGGTGCTCGAGACCGCTCAAATGCTTTTGGATTTGCGCAGTATCAAGATGCTTAAGATGCCTTAGGCCAACTTCAAGCTTCTCTTTCCTGAGCTCGCGCTTTTTCTCCCTCAAAGTGGATTTAGCAAGATAGCTCAGCAGAATGGCACTCTTGTGCCTGTCAACAAACATATTGCCTACTTCCAGCGGCATCATAATCCAAAAGTCCTCTTAGG
>JAHWHO010000029.1 GCA_019323255.1 Candidatus Woesearchaeota archaeon | reverse complement strand
TTATCCAGAAAAGCATATAAATGCATTTTGTATAGTTTTGATTATGAATCTTACTAAGAAGAATCTGCTTGCCGTTGCGGGGATTATTGCATCAGTATTTGGAATAGTGGGCATGATCCCTTTTTATCTTACAGAGAGGTATTTGGTTGGAATTGGCGCCACGCTTTTGTTGGTGTTCGGCATTGTTTTACTTGCCATCGCTTTTGGTGATTGATATGATAAAAGCCGTTAAGAAAAATCTGCTTGATCTAACATTCAACAAGTATCTGCAATTTTATAACACTTGTATTATTATTTTGTTCTCTTATTGCATAGGGCTTATGTTGGCATTGCTTACTAAGCAGATTGATCTAAACAATTTTATTGAAGTTCTTATCGTAGCGGACATTTCTATGTTTTTTGTAATTTTGATGATTATGATTATAATAATGTTCAAGCGAAAGATGAAATACGTCCTTAATGAGATTCAGGAGCTTTAACCAATATATCTTGTCGTCTCTTCCTTCTTCGCCTTCGTTATCTCGCTGAGCTCTTTTGTTTTCTTTTTCACTTCTGCTTCTATTTTCTGTATTTCTTCATCAATCTGTTTCAGGTTTATAGGCAGTGCGAGTTTTGTCTTGAGTATCTTAAGCACTTCTTTCGCGCCGCTGATGCCTATGTACAGCGGATGCCCGAATGTTTCTGCGAGCACGCACACTGATTTCATTTTTCGCCTGCCTGCGAGCCCGACTAAGAGTCCTGTGACGCCGATGACCGGCCCTACAACGCCGTGTATTTTCTTGTTGAGCTTTGTGCCCTTTGCAAATGCATTGACGTTCTTCGTGTCCGTTCCGGTAAGGTAAACTTTTGGCTTTTCAGGCTCTTCTTTGAGCGCTATGCCTCCTATTGTGATGATTTGCTCTGTTTTCCATTTCTCGAGCTGGTCCAGCAGAGTATTGCAGAATGCGAAGCAGTGCTCTTCATTTATTGGCTGCACATCACCTGCGAGAATTAATATGTCCTTTCCTTTGATTTTCTTGTGGAAGAGTTCTATCGCGGGCAGTTCAACGAGGTTATGTTCGTTGACAAATACCGAGTGCGGTATTCCTGTTCCGTGTATCTCTGCGATTTTCTCTGCGCCTATCTCATCTATGATGAAGTCCGCGGCGAGCTTGCCTATGTTCCCTATTCCTGGCAGTCCGCCGATGAGAATTGGCTTTGTGATCTTTGTCTTTTTTGCCTTGATTTCCCAGCTCATAATAGTCCTCTTTTTCTGAGATCTTCTTTCCTTGCTTTCTGCCTGTACTTTGCGAATTTCTGCGGTGAGTATCTTGCAGGCTTTGTTGTTGCCGTTTTCTTTCCGCACTCACATGTCTCTTTCATCGTGTATCCGCAGCACTTGAGTATATGTTTCATGCTTCGAGTTCTTTTCTTGTGAATTTGAATTCAATGTTATTTTTTTTCGCGAGCTTCTCCGCGCTCTCAAGGGCTTTCTTCAGTGTTTTTTCTGCTTCTTTGTAGTCCTCGCCCCTCAGCTCTATATGGTGCATGCCCGCACCCAAATATCTCACTTCAACGCCTTCTTTTTCTATTGCTTGCAGTGTCTTCTTCACTAGGTCTATGCCGTTTGGTTCATAGCTTGACAGCTGTACATCTCCACCTATGGCAATTATCTCAGGCTTTATTCTTTGCTTGATTATCTCAGTGAGCATTTCTGCTGTTCTCTTGTCTGTATATTTTGAAAGGTCGAGCTCTTCTGCTACAACGTCTTCAAATGCTTCGTAGAGTGATTCGTATTCTTCAAGCAGCTTTTCAGATATCTTTTTGTATAGCTCTTCTGTTTTTTTCTTCTGCTGCCTTGCGACAGTCTCGATTATTTTTTCTGCGACCTGTTCCTGCTTGATTTCATTGAGCTTTCTTCTTTTCTGTGCTTCATTGACTCTTCTTAGTGAGAGGTCAATATGCCCTCTGTCTTCCCTGATCTGTATGACTTTGCAGACTACTTTCTTGCCTTCCTGCACGTAGTCTTTGATATTCCTGATCCTTCCGGGCGCGACTTCTGATATGTGGATCATTCCTGTGCGCCCGCCGAACTCATCAAGTGTTACGAAAACTGAATGCGGGTTGATTCCGGTGACTGTACACAGAACAAACTCATCTTCCTCCGGAAACCCTTCTCTTTTCCTTAGCATACCGACTACTTCGAAATTGCTTATTTAAAAAGGTTTGGGATGCGAGGTAGACTAGAGCCTTACTCCAGTATCTCTAGAACTCTTGCCCTGACTTTGCTCTTCCCGCCTGTAGGCTCTGCGAGGTTTTTCCCGCATACCAGGCAGTCGACCTTTGTGCTTGCCTTGCCGAACATGATCTGTTCGTTCTAGCACTTAGGGCACCTTATCTTGATGAACTTGCTTTTTGTTTCTTTTAGTATTGCCATTTTTACTTAAACTCGATTTTTTTTGCTCTGAAGCCTTTGCAGCGTGCGTGTTTTTTCTTGCACACCTGGCATTCATACCTTAGATCGCATTTTTTGCTCTGTTTCTTTCCAGTCATTCTCCATTTTGCGATTGGAGGCTTGCTGTACTTGCCCTTGTTGCCGGTGCTCATTCTGCCCCTGGCCTGGATTCTTTTCTTGCTGCCTCTGCTCAGAGGATGGGCTGTTCCCCTTGTTTTCTTCTTGCCCTCGAGTATCTTGTGCTCTGTATGCTTTTTACAGTATGGGCAGTATCGCTTTGTAATCTTCGGTAGTTTCATGTAGGCGATGGATTAGTAATCGCTTTAAAAAGGTTTTGGTCTTGGACACTATATAAAAAAGAAAAAAGAGCTTACAAGCTCGCGTAGAAATCAGCCATGCTGCCTTCGCACTTATCAAGGCTTGTGATGATATTGCTTGTCGCAGTGGCCAATGGCTGTGCATTGTCGAACACACAGGTCATGCTGAGCCCGTTCATTTCAGGCATTAGTCCAGTGACACTGTCTATTGTCATTTCACAACCGTCATCCTTTGGCCCATGGATAGTGTAGACTGTTTCTGCTGTTGTTCCCGTGAAGCCGTTTGGCATTTTGTATGTTGCAGTTGCAGGTTCGCAGTTAGCGAATTGCTGTTCAAAGCATTCCTGTCCGCCGCATTCCGTAATCACTTCTACTGTGCCTTTTACAGTCATATCAACGCCTGTTGCTTGTGTATGAGATTCTGTTTCAACAACTTCGCCGACTTGCTTTTGGTCTTCCATGATCGGCTCTTTCACTTGCGTCTTAACGTCGTATTTTGCATCCTCGGTCTCCCAAGAAGTAGTTTGTGACGTATCCTTGCGTTCTGTCGCGCATGCCGTGAGTGCGAGCAGAAAGATTATTGCTATTATTGTTTTGTTCACTTTTACCACCATTTATTAATGCACGGCGCCCTTTTATAAGCCTTTCTTTCAAACCCCCGAAAACTGTCTATATTTATTTAAATATCAAACCCTTACTACCTGTATGGCTTCTGAAACTCTCGAGGCGCGGGCTAAAGTACACGATCTGCCTCCTGATGATAAGCTGGGATTGGTAGCAGAAGATACCCGTTTTTATTCTTACTTCCATAAGCGCCCAAATACCTGCTTTGCCTTATTTGACGAAGAAGGGCTTCCAGTGATGGACTCTGATAACACGCCTGTTTTTGACCGCGGCGCAGTCAGGGCTTATGAGAAAGACTTGAATGAGATTTACAGGAGAGTATTCAGGAAAGCAACGGGCGCTAAGCCGTCAAGAACCCTTCACTTTAATGAGCTTGGTCTTGAGCTTGCAGATGTTTGCCTTGCGAAGCCAATTCCTGTTGTTGGGCGTGTAGAAACAAGGGGAGTGCATGACAGCAACAGGTTTCCGGGTGAGATTGCCCGTGCATTAACTTTTGATCTTCGTTATGCGGCTAAGCTCGCGCTTGACGATGCTGAATCATACAAGCGAAAAGGTTATCGTGGCATTAGCTACACGGGCGCAGTCGTGATGTCTTTTTTTATGATGCTTGCAGCAGCAACAGGTGCGTATATTGGCATGTCGCTTGCTGTTGACAAGGGAATCGATAGGGTAAGAACTGAGTTGCGGAAGGGAACTGATGAGGCAATTAATAAGGCCCGCACTGAGCTTCGTGAAGAGTTAGATGACGCGGTTGATGATTATGGCTGGAATTATTTTAGGCAGAACTCGTCCAGAGAGCAACCGCACAATGAGAATAGCAATAAGCCGCGTAAGAACGATTAAATCTCAACTGCCTTGCCTTGTTTCACGAGAACTTCTGCGACTTTGCTTGGCAGTTCTGCTTCGTCGTTCTTGTCGTACGGCCCCCACATTTCTAAATCCTCATCTGCGAACGGGTCAATTTTGTCCAGGAACTTGACATTTTTCTTTTCCGGTGAGGCGGGCGTGTGCTGTATTACAACATCGGGCGTTCTTAGTGTTTGTACTTTTTGCAGCACTCCCAGCCGATACTGGTCTAGTACTGCGGTCATGCTGTCGAACATTGCTTTTTCTTCCGGCAGCAGCGTACTTGTATCGATAATATTCGATTTTGTCCGGCTTTTATTGAGTGCCGTGTTGATTATTTTTCTCTCGCGCAGGTCATATATCTCTTTGATGAGTTTTTTTATGTTCGCGATCTGCACTTGCGTCTTCTCTGTCTCGCTCTGGCTGAAGATGTCATTTTTTGACAGGTTGTCATCGTGTGTTTTTTGCTTGTCTTTGAGGTATTCAAGCACGTCATTGTAGAATGTGGAATCTAACTTTTGCAGCTCTTGTTTTGTTTTCTCTTTGCGCAGAGCCTCGTAGAGAGTCTCGTACGTTATGATGACTTCTTTGTTTTCCATCCCCCTGATACCGCGTAGCCCGGATTTATTAAAATCTTTGCTATTGTTTCCGGAAATGCTAAACTGCTATGGATGTTTTGCAGTTTGGCATGACAGAGCCACAACAATACTATTAATTTTTGTGGGTCCGGAAATATTTAACTTCCTCTTCTTTGTCGTTTTCTGCTCTTGCGAAGAGGTGTAGAAGATCGCTTAACCTGTTTAGGTATTTTAGTATTTCCGGGTTTATCGGGTCGTATTCATTTAGCTTAAAGCAGTTTCTTTCTGCTCTTCTGCATACTGTTCTTGCGAACTGAAGGTATGTTGCGGGCAGGTTTCCTGAAGGCAGTATGAACTTTGTCTGTTTTGGCAGTGTAGGCTCAATGGCTTCTATCGCCTTGTCCAGAAACTCTGTCAGCTCAGGCGGTGTTTTCTTGTCTTCTTTTGCTAAGTCTGCCTGTATCGTGAACAGGTCATTCTGCACCTGCTTGAGCACGTCATTTATTGACGCTTTTTTGACGTAGTTCCGCGCAATGCCTATGACTGCGTTAAGCTCGTCTACCGCGCCTATGCTCGAGATTCTTGGGCTGTGTTTTTTCAGTCGCTCTCCTTTTACGTCTGTCTCTCCCTTGTCCCCTTTTTTAGTTGCTATCATATGGCTGTATTGGGTGCTCAGGCTTTTATGCTTTTCGAAAAGAATTTTTATAAATGATAAGGGCTTTTCTATGCCAAAAGAGGTAGTATTATGCAAAAACCCAATATTGTAAGCTTGTCTGTTCTATCTGTCGTATTCATCTTTGTTGCTGTCTCTGTCGTGATGTATTATGAGGGCAACTTAACGGGCGAGGTGTCGAGCAGCGCACCGATTGAGGTTCCTGCTGCGGGTTATGCAGGCTATCATGGCTGGACACAGCCTGGTGATTATGCGTCTTCAACTGTTAAGGTGACAAGGTCTGTGCCCGGTGTGGTTATGATTCCTAATGAGATATGGAATTTTGGCACTCTTAATGAGATTCTTAATGCGGCGATGACCCGGCTGACTGCTGCGAGAAGTGCGGGCAGGATTACTGGAAAGCAGTTTGAACTGCTCCAGGTTGAGCTTTTCAATATCCAGCAGTCTATTGGCGTTTGTGTAGGCGATGCTGATGCAAAGACGATGATTCGCAGCCGGTATGGCGGTTCTGGAACTGCATTCAGCGAGCTCTATCCTAAGATGATGACTTGTATGATCAAGAAGATGGCAGAGGCGAAAGCTGCGAAACCGGCAACTGTTGAGCCTATGCAGGTCCCTAAGACTGCTTTTGATTATGAGTGGACTTTGTTTGTTTACGGGAATATTGTGCAGCAGGGCAAGCTCGACTTGTTTGATTACAAGGGAACTTTGTGGCTTCCTGTTGAGTCTGAGCCCGAAGAAGGTACGATGGAGGTTGTCACGACTGGATTCACGTTCAGGACGCCCACGAGGCTTATTGATGTTGACGGAATCAGGGATCCGGAGAACGAGCAGTTTGAGATCCGCACGGGCATGATAACTTACAATGACGGCAGTGAAAGCCCGTTGATTATCAGGCGCTTGAAGTAGTTTTCATCTTATCAGCACCCCGAGTTTCTCTTCTAATAATTCTGGATTTTTTCTGACTGCATCAACGCTCTGACTTACTTCTGCGAGATCTGCTTCTGCCAGGTTTTCCTTCAGGATTTCAATTCCTGGCTGTGTTAGTATTTTGCCATGTTCGTAGAATGTTTCGCTGACTGCATTTACTGCCTGTTCGTATTTGAGTGCTTCTCTGCATCTTAGCCATGTTACGATTCCGTAGCATGCTGTTAGGAAGCCTATTCCCATCAGGCTCAAAGTGAATGCCGGTCCTGCTTCTATTGCTAATGGCGCGCCGTATGATGTCGCCATGCCGCCGAGGGTGCAAGCGCCCCCAAC
>JAHWHO010000028.1 GCA_019323255.1 Candidatus Woesearchaeota archaeon | reverse complement strand
GCTGTTCATGGACAGAACAATCGCGGTATCAGAAGATGTCAAAAAATTCCTTACAAAATATGAGGGGGTGAACCCTTCAAAAATTACCATAGTGCACCCGGGAATCGACACAAAACTGTTCACAAAACAAAAAGGAATAAGGCAGAAACTCGGCCTGTCAAAAAAAGACTTTGTGATAGGGATAGTAGGAAGACTAAGCCCTGAAAAAGGGCATGATCTGCTGATAAAGGCAATCAGCGGGCTGAAAAAACCATGCAGACTAGTAGTCTTGGGGGAGGGAAAATTAAAACCATCACTCCAAGTACTTGCAAAAAAACTAAATGTACGTGCAGATTTCCTCGGATTCCGCGATGATATGCCTGCGATATACTCCTCGCTGGATGTTTTATGCCTCCCGTCCTATTTTGAAGGGTTGCCGCTCGTACTCGCAGAAGCAATGAGCTCAGAATGCATATTCATCTGTTCAGATATACCCAATAACAGAGAAGTTGCACAAAATGCGCCCGCCCAACTATTCTTTGAGAAAGGAAACACTGCGGCACTGAGAAAAGCAATCCAGAACGTGATGATAAACAGCGATAAATACGGAACTTTTATCAAAAAAGCAAGGAATTCCATGAAGAAACACTTTGATGTCAGAGAATCAAACAAACGAGTTAAAGAGGTATATTCAAAATGCGCAAGATAGTAATCGGGCTTGACGGGCTGGACCCTAATTTTGTGCGCAAGTGGCTGGATGACCTGCCAAATCTAAAAAGACTGATCACAGAAGGAACGTTCAAGCCGATGAAAAGCACCATTCCACCAATAACAGTTCCTGCATGGATGTCAATGTTCTCAGGAAAAGATCCCGGGGAACTCAATGCTTTCGATTTCCAGTTTTTTGACAAGGAAACAAAACGATTCAGAGTGTTCAGCTCCAAATACTGGATAAAACACATGATATGGAGCAATTCGCCAAACAAATGGTGCGTTCTTGATGTGCCCGGCACATATCCGCCTTATGAAATAAACGGGTATATGAAAAGCGGATTCATGAGCCTTAATTCTAAAGCGACATACCCGAAAGAACTCATCGACGAATTTGAAGCTGAAAACAAACCGCTCTCAGTAGAAGAAGTGTACAGGTATGCTACAGGTTCGAAGAAACGCAAGGCGCTCGTACACAATCTCAATGAAAGCATAAGATTCGCAAAATGGATATTTAATGCAAAAGAATGGGACAGGCTCGCATTGGTACTCAGAATAACAGATGAGACAATGCATGTATCAAGCAGGGAAAAAGATCTCAAAAATGCATACGTACTTGCTGACGCAGCAATCAGCGAGTTTGTAGAAGACGCATTAAACGGCAAATACGAACTTTTCATAACGAGCGACCATGGCTGCAAAAGGGTAACGCACAAATTTTATCTTAACACGTGGCTGGAAAAAAATAATTACCTTTGCATGAAAAGCAAGCCAGCCTTTCTAAAAAAGACAATCATAAGAACTTCAGACTTTCTTATGAACCTAGGATTCAAGCCGGTTCTGGAGCTCGCAAACACTGCATTTGCAAAAATGTTCAGGAAATCATGCTTCCAGCCCGGAATGCCAATCACGGAGTGCAATATAGACTGGGAAAAAACCAGATGCCTTGCACAGGCAACAGGAGCAAGCAGCTATACCGGAATATGGCTGCCTTCGCCCCCGAATGAGGAGTTTATCCAGAAGCTAAAATCGGAACTGGAGCAGATTCAGGAAGTAGAAGAAGTGAAAATGAAATCAGAAGTGTACAAAGAATCAGGAGACAGAATTCCTGACATGATAATCAGATTGCAGAGCAAGTTCGCGGCGCTTACAGCATTAGCTCCAACACTCATAAGCAGGAGAGAATCATACATACATGACCAATATGGGGTGTTTATCAGTTCAACAAAAGGACTGTTCCCGGATAAGGGAGAAATTAATATAACTCAATTTGCGGAGCTAATAAAATGATAGCAAGAGAAGAAATCATAAGAAGATACATCAAAGATGCGAACGTGCTCGACATCGGCTGCGTGAGCAACAAGATATGGACTGGCGGAGAGCTTGGACAGCTGCACAAGTTCTTACTACGATATGCAAAAACGGTCACAGGGATAGACTACCACAAGGAAGGAATCAAAATCCTGAAGAAAAAAGGATACAATGTATTCCATGGCAATGCAGAAGATATCGACCTGAAAAAAGAATTTGATGTGGTTGTAGCAGGAGAGCTTCTGGAGCATCTCGAAAATCCCGGCAGATTCCTTAAGAATATGAGAAAACATATGAAGATAAATGCGAGACTAATACTGACCACGCCAAATGCATTCTCAATCAGAAACATACTAAGACAGCTATTGTTTGGCCGCGTACCAACAAATAAAGAACATACTCACTGGCATAACTTAGCAACACTTAAGCAGCTTATTGAGAGAAACGGGCTGAAGCTGGAGAGATCTTATTACCTCTATGACCATCCGCATACAACAAAAGGAATGATGGAAAGACTGCTGTGCATAAGAAAACAATTCAGACCCCAAATCCTGGTGGTATGCTCCAAATGAAAAAAATAAAACTGCTTACAGATAAAATACGCAAAGGCGACCCGCACCTGCTAAAAAGAGTGCTAAGGGCCGGTTATGAAAACACGCTTAGGGCATATTTCAAGATAAGAGGCGGGCCCAAGTTCAAAGTAACAGACGAGCAATGGGACTACCTTATATTACTTGATGCATGCCGGTATGACGAATACTGTAGGAATAACACTATAAAAGAAGGAACCTTACAATCAAGATTATCTTCTGCATCAGATACAGAAGAATGGCTTATGAAAAATTTTAACGAGCCGCAGGATATGATATACGTCTCTGCAAATCCGAAAATAATGCGTGCAAAAGGAATCAAAAACAAATTCTTCAGAGTAGAGCACGTATGGGATTATGGATGGAATACAGAACTGGATACGGTACATCCGGATAAGGTATCTGACGCTGCAATCAGGCTTGCAAAAAAATACCCAAATAAAAAGATGATAATCCACTACCTGCAGCCGCATGTGCCATATATCGGAGAAACAAAAATAACATTCCCACAGACGGTGCAGAACAGAAGCAAGTGTATGAGCGTCTTTGAAATTAATGATAAAGTAATGTTTGAGAAATATGACATAAACAAGATTAAGCAGGCATACAGGGACAACCTGCGGCTGGTGATGGAAAGCGTGAAGAAAATGCTTCCCCGGCTGCATGGAAAAATAGTAATCACAGCAGACCATGGAGAAGCATTCGGTGAGAAAAGACTATACTTCCATCCAAGAGGCATATACACAAAAGAGCTAACCACCGTGCCCTGGCATGTGATAAACAATGCTAAACAAGACCTGCTTGCGGGAATCCGGCTATGAGAAAGACGATTGTTATAGGGCTTGATGGAGCAACATGGAGCAATTTAATGCCGTGGATAAATGAAGGAAAACTTCCATTCCTAAAACAGCTCATGGAAACAGGCGTCCATGCAACACTGCAGACAACAATACCCTGCTTAACCTGCCCTGCAATACCCTCCTTTTTCACAGGTTTGAGCCCGGTAAAGACAAAGACATTCGGATTCAGAAAACCAAACGGCAAAATAATTTCCGCAAATGACGTTAAGGGGGAAAGATTCTGGGATGTACTGGGCAAAAAAGGATTCTCGAGCATAATTGCGAATTTACGGATTACATACCCTCCAAAGATGCGAAACGGGGTGATGGTCTCAAGCATGATAACTCCCCTGGAAAACTCTGAATTTGTTTACCCGCACGACCAGAAAGAGCATTTCACAGGATTCATGGACAAAAAGCCAAGCAAGTGGAACCTGACAAAATTAGAAGGAAAAGACAGGGAGGAGCTGCAGCGAATAATATTAGATGACGACTTGCAGAGATTTAGAAAATATGTTGAATACTGCAAAGATCATGACTTTGACTTTGAGCTGTTCTATTTCGGAAGCACAGATACAATACAGCATAGGCTATGGAACGACCAGCAACTGGTGCTTGATGCGTACCAAAAAATTGAGAAAGTGATACAGGATTATCTTGCAGATGATGCAAACGTCATAATATTCTCAGACCATGGATTCGGGAAAAGCCCCGATACTGCGTTTCACATTGACAATTGGCTCGTCGAGCAGGGGCTGCTGAACTACCGCAGGACAGGAAAGATGCTGCAGGCTTGCCAGAAAATACGCAACAAAACAGGAAGCAGAATGTTCAAGAGCCTGCCGCCGGGAATTTACAACAAACTCTACAGGGCATATTCATTCTTTTTTGCACCAAAGATTAAAACAGAAATTGCAATCGATCCTGAGAAGACCAATACAAAACTTATAGGTGCCAAATGCTATCTTGCACAAAAATGGGGAATCAGAGTCATAAGGAAGAATGTAGAGAATTATGATGCATTTGTGCACGAACTTATACAGAAACTTAATGCGCTTGAGCGGTCTGGCCAGAAAATATTCAAAGCAGTGTACAGAAAAGAAGACGTATATCCCGGCTCTGCAAGAATTAACGAAGTACCTGATATAATACTCGTGCCTAATGAAAAATATGAAGTTGTTTCAGGGCTAAATGCGGAAACTTTTGAGGCTATAACGCCGATAGTTGAAGGCGCACATGACTCATTCAGGGAGGGAATATTCCTCGCCAGCGGGCCTGACTTCAGAAAAGGCATAGAGATTCCACAGTGCAGAATATATGACATCGCACCCACTGTGCTCTTTATGTACGGATGCGAAATTCCTGAGATGGACGGACAGGTACTGAGAAACATAATTAGTGATGCTTCAAAAATACCTGTACGACTGCCAAGAGCGTCCAGCAGGATAACAGACAAGATCAGAATTTGACGATGAAATACGTGCTCTATAACCCGGAAGAGAAAGACATCTTGGCAGTTCTGAAAAAAACTGATAGAAAAAACTATTTGATTATAGATTTAAAAGACCGTTTTAAGAAATACGGCTCAATAAACTTCTTCCATACACATTGGAGCCATAAAATGAAAACTAACTCTTGGCTTCAAAACTGGTCTTACTCCAAAATACAGGGCAGGACCATAAAAGAAATTTTCTCCCATGATGATCAAACCTTGTTTTACTTATTGTCTTATTTTTTCCTAAGGGAACAGTTTCTTTTTAAAGGAAGAGTGGGACTTAACCTGACTTATACATTTATAGATTTGTTCTATGATTTCGTCGATGATGATATATCTGTCATTTCTTATGATCCCCATATTGATCATTTTGTGAGAGTTCTGAACAAAATATGCGAGAAAAAGGGGCATTCTTTGACTGTATTAAAGAATGCCAATCTTAAAATGCAACGATTTGAGATTCTCTGCTCATACAATTGGCCAATACGGTGTGCTGTGAAGTCACGAATAATGGCAAGGTACGTTATAGGGCGGATAAGAAAATGGCTGGGGCTGGTTAATACGATCAGGTCAGATGTCCTATTTTTATCCAATACTAGATTCTCGAGAGTACGTGAAGATGAAAATGTGATGTTTGGGACCTTAATGAAGGAGTTAAGAAGGCTTGGTGTATCAACAAAAACTGTAAACTATGCGCTTCTGCATAAACTGGAATTTTTGAAAGACTTCGTGAAGAGATTCATGTTCATTAAAACTAACTACATCGGTGACTACTATTCTTTGGCGACACTCCGCGCCAATAAAAGACTATTTAGCAAGTATAAGCGGCTCTGGAAAGAAATCAGGAATGCGGCTGAACTCAAAAAGAGTTTTGTGTATCGGGAAATAGATGTTTTTGAGTTCGCCCAGCCCTTATTTGACTTAATATTTGATTCTCTGAGTTATCTATCAGTTGATAATTTGAATATAACTAAAAAAATGCTCGAGAAAGAAAAACCCAAAGTCTTTGTTTTAGATCATGAAGATAATTTCTACGGGAAAGGTTTGATGATGAATGCTAAAAATAAGAGAATAAACTCATTGGCATTGCAGCATGAAGCAATAATTCCTGAAGACTGCAATCATTCGCACATCAAAGACAAGTCCGCACTGGACAAGAACTCGGTGTTTTGGAGGCCGTTACCAGATAAAAAATGTGTATGGGCGGTTTATTCCCGCAGGATATTAATGGATTTATGTAACTATTCGGCGGACAGAATCGTCGTGACAGGCAATCCCATGTTCGACGACTTAGTCTCGGAGAAATTTAATAAATCTCAATTGTTACAAAAATATTCTTTACCTGCTGATACAAAATTGGTGCTATATGCTACAGAAGGATATAAGCGCGATCCTGAACTATTTTTGGACGGCATTAAATCTATGAAAAATGCGCTATTCATAATCAAGCCACACCCGTCGGAAGATGCCAATCTTTACTTGTTATTGCAGAAAAAGTACCGACTTAAGAATTTAGTTTTATTGCCTAAGTCTGCCAATTTTCATGAGCTTATCGCGATTTCTGATGTGCTTGTGACCAAAACATCTGCGGCGGGGATCGAAGCAATGATAAAGAAAATTCCTGTTGTAATATTTAATCCAGATGATGTTTTTAATCCGTGGAAGTATGTGCAGAGTGGTGCCGCAGTGAATGCCAAGAATTGCACTGAGTTAAAAAAGCAGATTACGATGCTTCTTACTGATTCGCGGCTAAGAAAAAAACTCTCTGCGCAAGCCAGTAAATTTGTCTATAATGTTGCTTATAAACAAGATGGGAATGCGACGAGAAGAGTTGCCAAGGTCATAATGCAGTTGCTGGATAAATAGCATAGAGTATCTTAATCCAACGTCCAGAAAGTTTATATTGGCCGTTGGTTCCAGATAAATTAGGGAAAAACTTTATAAAAGGCTTTAAAAGGAGCAATATGTTTTAGGGGGGAGAAAAATGGGACAAAACATCAGAATTGGAGACAGAAACATAGGGGCGGGAGAGCCCACATTGGTTATTGCGGAAACAGCTTGCGCTCATGACGGATCAATTGAAGATGCCAAAAAACTGGTAGAGATTGCAGTTGACGGCAAAGCAGATGTTGTCCATTTTATTTTGTTTGATACTGAGGATTCTCATTCACCGAAGCATGCAAATTTTGAGTTGGCGAAAAAGATTGAGTTTTCCCCAGACCAATGGCGTGAGCTTATACATTTTGCCAAAGATAAAGGGATTATGGTCGCTACAACGGTTGAAGATAATTCCAGTCTTGATTTAGTATCTTCGCTGCCCATAGACATTCTTAAAATTCATACGACAGATAATACCAATCCTGAACTAATCAAAAAAGCAGCTGCGTTAGGCAAACCCATAATGCTTTCTGTGGGGGCAATGACCTTTGAGGAAATAGAAAATGCAGTGAACTTGATTAAAGAAGAGGGGAATGCAAACTTAATTCTGATGTATGGATATCAGGCATATCCTACTGATCCTGCGACGATTAATTTGCGGCTGATAGAGACCCTAAAATCCAAATTTGGCTTACCTGTAGGATATGCGGATCATACAGACGGCGCATCCAAGCTAGCCGTATCTGTGCCTTTACTGGCAGTAGCATTAGGTGCGGATGTCATAGATAAGCATATGACATTAGACCGAAGCCAAAAAGGAACAGATTATGAGGCAGCATTAGATCCCAAGGATTTTAAAGAATTTGTAGGGATGGTTAGAGTCGTTGATAATGCACTTGGTGATGGAATAAGGCATGAGTTCTCGGATGATGAGAAGAAGTACAGGCAAATTGCAAAAAAGCGCATTGTTGCTGCCCGCGACTTGAAAAAAGATACAAAAATCACAAGAAAAGAGGTCTTGTTTTTGCGCTCTGATACGCTGGGATTGTCGCCTATGGAGCTAAAGAAAATTGAAGGTAAGCAACTCAAGAAAGATTTAGCCGCTTTTGACAATATCAGGGAGGACGATGTTATATGAAGGTCATTATTACAATAACGGCACGAATGAAGTCAACCAGGTTGCCTTTGAAAGTTCTGCGTTTTATTAAAGGCAAACCAATGATTGAACACATGATTGACAGATTAGAACTATCAAAAT
>JAHWHO010000027.1 GCA_019323255.1 Candidatus Woesearchaeota archaeon | reverse complement strand
TTTTACTCACTCCGCGATAATTATAAAAGTTTTAAAACAGCATGGGGTTAAAATTCCCATGACATTAGCACTAGCTTTGCCTGCGGTTTTCTTTTTCCTGTTCTTTGCCATTCTCGCAGTTTTTGTCAATGCGTTTATTATTCATTTTCTCTCGCAGGTGTTTAAGTTCAAGCTGGTAAATTTTGTCAAAGCATTGCAAGTTAGTATTCTTGTCGGGGTTTTGAACTTCCTGATCTCACTGGCGCTGTATTTCGTGAAAATTGCTTCTTACATTCTTGATGCGTTTTTTTTGGTGCTCATCGTGGTCTCAACTTTCTTTTTTTCCAGACTGATTTACAAGGAGTCCCCGAAGATGACGATTTATTTTGCGCTTTCAGTTATTGCTCTCGACATAGTAGTAGGTGTTTTGGTCGGCTCGCTTCTTGTGCTGCTTTTCAATTTCTTAAACATTCCTTTTCTTTAAATTGCCTGCGACATCAGGAATGTTATCAGGCTTATGAACAGGATCATAAGCGCTGCAAAAGGCAGAATCAGCGAGAAAACAACTTTGTACCCGTCAAGGTTGTGCATGCGCATCAGTCCTATTACGAGCAGGAATATTGTGTAGAATATTACTAAGACTCCGAAAAAAGGTATCACAGACAGCAGCACAAATGGAACCAGGCTGTATGCAACGACGTTGAATGTGTCTGTATATGTGCCTCGTCCTTTGAATAATTTTAGCATTAAATGTATTACTGCCGACATTACAAACAGGCCTGCTACGGAAACAATAACAAATGCTGCATTCGATACTATGTACTGGGTGAACTCCGCAATGTTGTAGAAACGCAGGACCAGTGGCAGGATTCCGAATACTACGACCTGCACGAGCAGCGCAAATACTGATACGAGAAAGAACAGCTCAAACCCGCCAAGTATTGATTTTTCTTTCTTAACTTCCTGGAAGAATTCGTTTGGATGACTAAATAGCTGCTTGAACCTATCGAACACCCCTTTCATAACCACGGATAAGAAGACTTTGGTTTATATAGTTTGCGATTGCGATGTAGAAAGAACTGCCTATTCAACAAACTCTGCAACTGTATCTGCTATTTTCTTGCAGTTGTCGTTTGTTACAGTGATGTTGTATCCCTGCAATGCAACTTTGACATCGTTCATGTGCGTTGGCATGATGTCTATAATCTTATTATAATGCATCTCTCTTAGTCTTGGCACATTTAAAGCAAGAAGTTTTTCCATGAGTTCTGCTGCCTTTTTCTCAGTTATCCTGCAGAACTGTTCCAAATATTCAAACGTTTTCTGGGCTCTGAAGTTCAGCTCCCCGTCTCTTTCTTTGATTTTTTGCAGCTCTGCCTTTAGCACTGCCGCGTTTGTTGTGTCAGATGATACGATTTCAAGCGCCATTTTATCGCTTTTTCAGGTGCACTGGGTGCACATACAGCAGCTTTTCCTTGCCGCCGTCTTTTATCTTTAGCTCATAGTTGGTTCCTTTCTTGCCAACTATCATGCCGGACTTTCCATGGAATCTCTGGTGGTAGAGGCCTTTCTGCACAGCTGGTTCAGCTTTCAGAACGGCAATTTCTCCAACTTTGTACTCTGTGAAGTACTTTGTCAACGAGATTTTGCCTTTGTCCCTTAGGTCCTTCTTGAACTTTCTTCGGGTTCGTGACCTTAATCCACCTTTTCTGGCCGCCATAGCACTCGAGGAAAAGGCAGGGGTTTAAAAAGCTTTTCCTCAAGCTCTATTTTGATTCACCAAAACGTTTAAATAGAAGTGTAAGCTATTGCTCAGTAAAGAAAAGGTGCTAGGAGGAGCAGAATAATGGGTATTTTCTCACGGTTTAAGGAAAAGTTGACTGGCCCAGCATACGACGATTTGGAGCGTCAGGAAAACGAGTACGTCGAGCTCGACACTGACTCTGAGATCTCAAAATCCAAGATTATGATTAGGCCATTCATGCTGAATGATTTCGAAGATGTTAAGCCAATTCTGGATGCGTTGAGAGGGGGCTATACTATCTCTTTGGTCAATATCAGGCCATTGAAGGATAAGGATCTTGTAGAGCTGAAGCGCGCTATCAACAAGCTGAAGAAAACTGCAGACGCAGTTGAAGGCGAGATCGCAGGCTTCGGTGAGGATTTCCTTGTCGTAACTCCTGGCTTTGCTTCTATCTATAGGAGCAAGCAAATTAAGGAAGTACAGGAGTAATTTTTTCTTTTTCTAAGTATTATCTACAAAATACGCTTCCCACGCATCGCGGGTATCATCATACAATAACGGTATTTTCTTAACCCGTTCTACTCCAAGCCCTTCGAGCATTTGCCCTAATTCTCCATCATCTGGTCT
>JAHWHO010000026.1 GCA_019323255.1 Candidatus Woesearchaeota archaeon | reverse complement strand
TGCAAATTGTTGAGACTGAAAAAGGCGAATACATATTTGACGTAGTGCCTAATGAAAACCTTTCTAGCGAGCTTGAACAGGTTGTTGACCAATATTATTCAGCAGGCGGCATGGCCGTGTTATTCAAGAAACTTTGTGACGGCCAAAAGATCACGAGTGCAGCAGATTGTAACACAGTCCGATTTACTTATCTTGGTGAAGAACCTTATACCTACAGGCTGACTCCCAAATCCCGTAGGGCAAAGCGTATTTCAAGGAGACGTGCAGAAGTTAAGGATGTTTCTTCCTTGATCAGCTCGACTGTAACAACTGATGGGGATTTGGACAAATCTATCGTTAATATGACTGCGCCGGTTTCCCAGGGCAAGAGTCCGGGAGACAAGCGGATGCTTAAGCTTTCAGAAGAAAATATTCGTGAGGGAACAGTGCCTGTTCTTAATGCATACATTCGCGAGGATTTTGTTTCAGCCTCGCAGTTTGTGCTTTTGCTGCCGCTGGATTGGAGTTTTAGGTCAGTTGCTGCATGTTATTCTGGCGGACATATACGAGTACTTCCATTCGACGCGGTTGATACAAGGATTAGTGAGTTTATCGACAAAGATTACTCTGCTGAAAATGCATTCGCAAAGTTTTTTGAGCAGCAGGGAATCCTGCAGCCGCGTGATCTCATCCTGACTTATGAGCATGAGGATAAGTCAAGGGTTTACAGCCTTGTCAAGGGTCCTGCCCCGGGCGGGCTAAATGTTTCTGAGCGCCGGGGCAGTATGTTCAATCTCAGCAGGCACGACATTTCTACAGGGACTCTTATGGTTGATGAGGATGAGTTTCCGAAAGAGCCGTTTATTATCGAGAACAAGCTCGGGAATATTATCGGTAAGGTCGAGAAGGGAAATAAAGCTTTTCCAGGGGAAGGTCTGGATGATCGTTTTTTCATTGTCCGGCCTTCTAGAATTAGTAAGGAGTTGCAGCCATTT
The DNA here is from genome assembly GCA_019323255.1 of Candidatus Woesearchaeota archaeon. GTDB lineage: Archaea > Nanobdellota > Nanobdellia > Woesearchaeales > ARS49 > JAHWHO01. The sequence goes on along the minus strand of JAHWHO010000026.1, from coordinate 3,052 downwards.
GCGCCGGATCGCTGCGGTTTGGAGAAGATTTATGAGTTATATGGTGCCGAGCCGGGTGTGATGAGTGCGAAGTTTTCTCTGGCGCTAAGAGAGCCTTTTACATATACTCTGGAGCTGTGCGCCAATAATTTTTATTAATGGCACTTCTGAAGAGTACTAAACTTTAAATATCGGAGGCTTCTGCCACAGCAAATGGACTTATTTAAGCGTGCTATGGAGCACTATACTAGATTAGAAGACAGAGATGACGCTCTTGTTATTGGTTCTGAAGATGGCCCTACTGTTGTTCGGATGAAAAACACCGATCTTGACGGGCTTATAGATGCGCTTAAGGCAGGGAAGGACAGGTATGTGATACACCAGGGGCCTTGTGATTTTATTGTTGATGTTTCTCTTGGTGAGGATGGTTCTGAACTGCTTGAACTTCCGGCTGCACTTAATGCACGTGTTGAGAAAGCAATGGCGGATTGTGTACAGTTAAGTCTTGGCCATGTTGGCTTTGTTGACGCGAGTAAGAACGATCCTGTTTCTGTTCCATTTGCTATGAATGGCTCTTCTAAAGAAGTTAATTTTGAAGGGCTTGTTGCGAAAACGCTTGAGCTGGGCACGGGTGCCATGTTTGTTTCAGGCAGGGGCGGAGATGTTTATTTTGTGCACGATCTTATCACGCCTGGTAACGCTATACGTCCTACGAGTATAGATACCAGTATAAGAAGTACAAAAACAACACGACCAGTCTCTATGTCCTTGCCTGCTGCGCGTAAAGGGTCTTGGGTTCCTTATACAGAAGCGTGGGCTCTTGCGCTTAATGTTCCAAACTGGGCGCTAAGGACGGGCATTGTGTCTTTGCCGAAAAAGTATCGGTATCTGTTCCCTGGCAAGCCTTTCCCACTCGATGTTTCTATAGGGCAGGAATCAGGAACTGTTTTTGCAAAAACTGAACTTATTTCAGGCAGTAATGCGAGTATATTAAAAGCGGTTCCTTTGGCTGAACTTTCTAAGAAGTTGGCTTCAGAAGTCAAAGAGGATTTTTATCCTGGGCCTGGAAGAGGCAATGCAAGCCCGATTAGAAGATTCTATGTTGGGAATTCAATTGAGAAAGAAGACAGTGTATTCATGAGCTATATTCCTGAGAAGGGTTTTTTACTTACACCAGAACACCCTACTCTAGACGGGCTTGTTGATGAGCCGGCATATTCAGAGCCGGAGAATTCAGAACCTGCAGAAATAAAATTGCAGGACGGGAGTACTTGGACTCCGCCAAAAATCGGTTTTTCTTTTACTATGTCTGTGCCGGCTTCTGCTAAACATGTGGGCCCTTCTGTTACAAAGCCATATCGTGAATATTTTCCGAAAGGAGCTTTCTTACTAAGGTTGGATTTAGGCGGTCTGCCCAGAGTTGTTGCTGTTAAAGTTGCTAAAAACCCAAAGTTACCAACAGTCTATCTAAAGGGCGTGCCTAGAAGAGAGCTGGGCGATTTGGCCACTTATGTCGACCCGCGATTCTCAAAATCAGGAAGTACTCAGGCTTTTTGTAAAGAACACGATCCTGAAAAACTTGAGTTTGTTTACAAGAGCAATGAGCCGCCTTTATATGAGTGCCTGCTCCCGGGAAGCTCTGACGCGACTGATACGGTTAATGCCGTATCTGATACTAATTCAGCATCCACAGATTACATGTTGGGTGCAAAAGTTGGCACCAAAATTAAAACAGCTTTGTCCAATGAAGATCTTGATACAGGATTTATTCCGGTCCATAAGGATTTCCGGTCTTTGTTCCCTGAAGATGGCGAGCAGTTTGTTGTCAATTCGGATAATCAGGGTTATGTTGCTAGTGTGACTTCAGCGGAAAGATGTTTTTATATTGTAAGGCCGCCTTCCGTGAACTCTAAGCTGACGAAGTTCGATACGCCTGAAAATGATTCTAATTTTAAGGGTGTTTTCAAGCGCAATGAGCTTAAGGATGGTGCAGAGTTGGAATTTGAAGTAAGAAGGATAAGTCCCGAGCCTTTATTGTATGTGCTTTCGGTTCTGAAAACGGAATACAAGCCTTCAGCCTGACAATATATTTAAATATTCAACAATTCTCTTTATTCTTATGAAAAAGGGGTTAATTATACTGTTATTACTCATTCCTTTCGTTGTCGCCCAGGGTGTCGAAACTTCTATTCAGTCTGAGCTTGGCTCTGTGCAGCAGCGCCAGGAACTCTACGACATGAAGCAGTCTCTCGCGAACATGGAGATGGCGCAGGCGTCGAGGCTTGCAAGATTGGAGACAAATGTTGACAAGCTCAGCAACAAGCTTGATTATCTTGCGCCCGATATCGAGCAGCCTGCCCAGATCTCAGGAACTAACTATCTTTGGGTGCTGCTTTCTGTGAACATAGCTCTGCTTGTTGCTGCGATAATTATGGTTATTTATCTCAGGAAAAGGTATAAGGCGCATATCGATACGCTGGAGATCGAGAAAGAGAATATACATCCTGTTCCTGACGATTTAGTGCTTTATGTGAAGGCTGCTTTGATGATGAAAAAATCTCTGCATGATGTCCGGCTTGATCTTGCTGCAAAGGGATGGTCTCCTTCTATGATTGAGCACGCAATCAGCGCTGCGCGGAGATGATTTATTCTAGTTCTGCACCATCTAAAGAAACCAGTTTATACTTTCCATCATATTCCAATTCAATGATGGCGCAGTCTCCAAGCCTTGCAAACTCCCGCTTCAGAACTTCCCTGAAAAACGTGCTTATGATTCCGCCGTGTGTAATAACCGCTACCGTGTCATTCTTTGAAGTTATTTCATCAAATGCTTTTTTCACTCTTTCTTTGAAATCTTCATAGCTTTCGGAGTTCTTGACATTATGACGGCATTTGTCTTTCGATATTTTCGCGAACTCTTCGGGAAATTTCTGTTTCGCTTCCTCTTTTGTCAAGCCTGTTAAAACTCCATAGTTGTTTCTTTCTCTAAGATTCTGGATAATCTCAATCGGAACATTTAGCTTCCGGCTTAATATCTCGGCAGTCTCTTTTGCACGAAATCGTGGACTGCTTA
>JAHWHO010000002.1 GCA_019323255.1 Candidatus Woesearchaeota archaeon | reverse complement strand
TATTCTGATACAAATTGCACTGCAACATTGTCTGCCTGCGTTCCTTCATTTGCAAGCTGTATCCATACTTCAAATGTGTTGCCCTGCTCCGCCGGTGTCGGCGAGTATCTTAGCACTGAAGCTCTGACCTCTGACCTTGCCGCGACGTTAACGCTGAGCAATACCAGTGTTAACAACAATAGCAATATTGTTCTTCTTTTCATTTTCTTGCCTCTCGTTTCTTAATTATTTGCCCATCTTTCAGGTATTCTATCCTGTCCGCTTGTTTTGCGAGATGGTCATCATGTGTAACTATGACTACAGTCTTGCCTTTTTTCCTGTTGAGTTCTTTGAGAAATGCAAGCACTTCATTTCCCGCCTTGCTGTCGAGGTTGCCCGTCGGTTCATCTGCGAGTATGACCGGCGCATCGACCACGAGAGCTCTTGCGATTGCGACTCTCTGCTGCTGTCCTCCGCTGAGTTCCGACGGCTTATGGTGCATCCTGTCCGCTAGCCCGAACTGTGCAAGCAGCTTCTCTGCTATCTTCGCTCTTTTCTCGATTGAAACTCCCTGGAATATCAGCGGCAGCATTACATTTTCTTTTGCAGTCAGTGTATCGATCAGGTTAAATTTTTGAAAGATAAAGCCGATCTTTCTTCCCCTTATCTGTGCAAGATCCGATTCTGACATTTTGCTGATATCGTGCCCGTCCAGGTATATCGTTCCCTTTGTCGGGATGTCTAAACAGCCTACGAGGTTCATGCACGTGCTCTTTCCTGATCCGCTCGGCCCTTGTATTGCAAGGAATTCATTTTCATATACTTCAAGGTCTAATCCTCTTAATGCATGGACCTGCACTGTGCCCATTTGGTATGTTTTCCAAACATTTTTCAGGTGTATTACTGGTTTTCTCATTATAATTTCCTCAGTTTCATTGTTGCATCTGCGAATATCCTCTTGATTTTCTTGACTTGGTCTTTAGATAAGCCTGCTTGGTGCAGTTGGAATAGTTTTTCCCTGAATTTTGCAAGTTCAGGGTTGAATTCTTTGAATGGCATTTCTCCCCGATGGACTCTTCTAAGCATATTTTCGCATGCAGTCATGTCTTCTCCTGTCAGCGCGGTCATCATTTTGAGCCCGTCGATGATTTTTTGCGTCATTTCTTCTTTTGTGAGCTCCAGCTCTGTTTCAGTTTTCCTTCCTTTTGCTGTTAAAGAATAAGTTTTCTTCCGTCCTTCTTCTTTCACTGTTACTAAATTCTCTTTTTTCAGCTGTTCCAGAATTGGATAGATAGAGCCTGAGCTTGGCTTGTGGCCCATTTGCTGTTCTATGTACTTCATCAGAGCATATCCGCTCTTATTTCCTTCCCCTAGTGCTTTTAGCACGAACAGTTTCAAATGGCCGCGTATCATATGTCGGAACCGATATATCCTATCGATATATTGCTAGCGATATATCGGAAGCGACACTAGTATTTAAAGGTTATGGTCTAATTCACAACATCAATACGTTCGTCATCCTTATATTTGCGCAGCTGTTCCGTCATATTGATATTATGCACGCCCTGGATGTATGCAATCTCTTCTTTAGATAGTAAATCCCCAACTGCGACCTTATCAACATGGCGGTCAATGTACACATCAGGAATCCTGTCAATAAACTGACCCAGATTGACAAATACACCATTGTTGTCTTCTAGTACACGCTGTCCTAGCGTTTTTCTGTTTCTGGTCAATTGACGCTTATCTAAGCGCATCTTCTTGACAGCATTTTTTAACGTCATGGCCCCGCCTACGCAATGCACATAAGAGCATCCGAAATCGACGTAGCAGATTTTTGGATCTTTGCCTACAAGTACAAAATTATCTCTATTGCCCTTGCTTCCGGAGTTATCGCCGATCATGAGAAACTTATTGTAAATCTCTTCTTGAGCAAGCATTTTCTCTATTTCAGACTGATCAATATCTACATCGGTAGGTCTGACAAGCTCAGATGTGAAGTAAAACTCTCTGCCTGCAGGAATCTGACCATCATAGACAGGCATCTTCACAAAGCTTAGATTACCTTTATCCTGCAAAACACCGCAATTTGGCGTCTTAAGGCCCAGCATTCTTGCAAGTTCTGCTGTTAGAGCCTCATATATAGGCTGATGTGCAACAGTCAAAGGCGTTCCCTTGATATTGCTTCTATTGCAGTACTTGATGTGATACTTTCTCGGCCCTATAGTGCCAATTACTCCAGGATTAGAACCCTTTGCAGGTGCAAGTACTTGCACTTCAATATGCTTGTCTTCACTCATTTTACTACCAACAAGGGACTATTATTTTATAAATCTTTTGGTTATTCTAAAAAATGCGCTCGTCGCTTTTATGTTTTGCGACAGCCTCGGCAAGGTGTAATGTATAGAGCTCAGTTATATAGTCGATCTCCATCATGCTTACCAGATCAGAAAAAGGCATATTTCCATGTTGGGTAGGAATAAGGCCATCCCCTATAGACTCAACAAAATCATTCAATCCAAGTTCCTCACCTACATTTGTCATGACTCTTGTTCTCTTGAGTTTTCTCAATGCATTTCTCAGCTCTTTTGAATTCAGTCGGTTATTATGCTTTTTGAACATATTTCTTTGCGTGATTCGCCCGTCTCTACAGTCAACAAAAGAACACCCGAGGTCAAGATAAACGATGCAAGGATTTCCCACCGGAACAAAATAGTTCTGCCTTCGTCCGTAGATATCGCTTATCCCCAACAGCGCAAGATATAATCCTTCTTGTTTTAGCATAGCATCTATAGCTTTTTCATCACTTAATTGCTCGCCAGGAATTATTCTCGATAAATGGTAGAACTCCTTTTGGGGATTCAGCTTCTTTCCTTTAAATTCAGGGCGATACTCAAACTCCGTGGTTTTCCCTCGATTGTCAATAACCCCACAATCTGGAATACGAAGACCAAATTTTTCAGCGAGTCTGAATGTTAATGATTCATAGAGGGGCTGATTGCCGCTTACCAAAGGCACGCCTCTGAGTGCTGAAGAATCGCAATATTTGAGATAACTGTCTGGTTCTGATTCATCACCCATACTGAAACCAGCACCAGGATTAGAACCTCTTCTATCTGTAAACAAGCATAATCTCAAACCACTCATTGTACCATTAGCTAGTGGTAAAGTCTTTATAAAGGTTTTGGAAGTTTGTGCTCAGAACCTATTTCTAAGGGGCGATACAAAAAACAGTGTGCCTACAGATTCTAAATTTAGACACCCATCACTCAATACCCAACTGCTTATCCAAAGGCGGATTAGAGAAATATGCTCTTACGTCAAACTCTGGATCCATTAGCTCAATCATGTAGAAATCGGGTTTTTTCATTATTTTGAAGCCAGGTTTTGTCAAGTATTTTTTCTCAAATGCAGGAAAATCAGCAATTGTGAAGTCGGCATCACCTAATTCAGGTCTTGTAGGATCCGGAAGCCTGATTTTCAATAATTTTAGCACACCAGAACACGTCTGCAATGGCTCTATATGAAACAACAAGCCTGTTGGAGTTTCTTTAATCACCTTGCCAATTTTCTTAGCCACACCTACTAATTCATCATACTCTTCTTGACTTTGGGAAAAGATACAGGCATAATTAACCGGTGCATCATTAACATCAACATATTTATTCTTGAGATCAGTAGCTTGCTCAACTATTTCTTTGACCTTTACTCTCAAACTATCAACGTCCATCTAACTAAACAGCCCCACTATCCAGTCCCAGATTCCTATAAAGAACTTTGCTATTCCTGATGTGGTCTGTATCGCAGGATCTTTAGTAAAGTTTGTTACATTCCCAATATCAACCGGCGTTATGTTCTTCTTAGGGTATTTCTTATCGATCTTGTCCGCAACTTCTTCCTTATCATCTGTTGTGACTTTCGCAACCGGTTGAGTGTCATTCTGCACGCTTGTATTCCCAGTTGGCCTCTCTACACATAAGCATTTCTTGCAGTACTCCCAGTGCTCGCAGTCATTGTCTGATTCGCAAGTTTCGCCTTCATCTATTTCACCATTGCCGCATTTCATTGCTACAGCATTTGCTAATTTGCACTTGCAGTCTGTTGTGCACTGCCCATATTCGCTGATATCCTCGCCGAAACAAACACTATGCGGTGGATCACACTCTTCCCCCGCATCTTTTATTTTATTGCCGCACAAATCATCCTGAACAATTGGAGTACTTCCGCCTGAAGTATTAGAAGTACTGCCTCCAACACATTCGCCGTTCTTGCATCCAGAGAAACCATAATTAGTGCAGTCATATTGTGTCTCGCGCAGGTCATCGCCATCGCAATAATATTCCTTTAGCCATGTCCCCTCTTTTGTACTATAACCGTCTTCAAAGGACAGGCATGTATCTTCATACTCGCTCACAACCTGCTTCACCACTCCTTTTGTTGTCAGGGTATGGTCATCGGGTTTGTTCGGCTTCTCCGGCCCGCCATCTGAGTCTGAGCAGATTTTCTCTGCGGCCATAACTGTGCTGCAAATCATTAAGAAAACCACGAATATAGCCATCCATTTCATATTTATGCAAACTCAAATCAGCTATTTAAATATTTAGTTCCGCCACGCATTAAGTTTTTAAATCCAGTCGTGAAAGATTATATTATGAAGTGGCTACTGGTATTTTTGCTGCTTCTGCCATGTGCTTTTGCAGCAACGATTGAACAGGCAGATGTTACGGCAAGTATGGAACCCAAATCAGTAAATATATCTATTGTATACCAATTCAGTAGCATCTCTTCTCAGGATGTTGCATTCAGCCTCCCTTTGGATGCCAAATCTGTTACGTTCTTCTATAATGGCCAGCATGTTGACTGCCAGCTCGAGACTAAAGAAGAAGAGCTTAGGGCGAGATGCGGCAGCATAAATGAGGGCGGCTCTATTGGCAAGCTTAGCTACTTCACAAAGTCATTAGTTGGCAAGCTTGAAAAGCAGAGCGTTTTCAAATTCACTGATAAGCTGCCTTTTAAGGCGAATAACTATGATTTTACGCTTCTGCTTCCTGAAGGGTATGTCATTCCTAAGGAAAACAAGGAAGAGTTCTACCTGAGTCCTGATCCTTCTGAAATAACCAGCGACGGCCACAGGATTATAATTAAGTGGTCTGAAGAGCAGACTACGCGCTTCTCTAATTTCGCGATCGTTGAGAGCCTTGTTGATGATTCAGGCTTCAATTTGGCACTTATCATCTCACTTGTAGCTATTGCTGCCGCTCTTACTTCGCTGTTTATTCTTGTACGCAGGAAACAGCCAGTTGAAGATACGCTTGTTCCAGGTTTCATCGAAAGTGAACAAGCTGTTGTGGATCTGATAAAAAGGGCTGAAAATAATGAGCTTTGGCAGAAAACTATCCAGAAAGAATGCGGGTTCTCGAAGGCAAAGGTTTCTAGGATCATAAGGAATCTTGAAACAAGAGGTGTCGTCGAGAAAATCGCTTTCGGCAATACCAACAAGATCAAGCTCAAGAACGGCAAGGAAGAGCCTATTTCTGAATAGTTGCATCTTGTTTCACGTTGTTTCACGGATTTTATTTATATACGGCCCGCTTCTACTACCCTAAAGCCACCATCCACGAGCTTGTGCGGGCCCAAAATTGGTCCGCGCAGCTCCATTTTTCTTAGGCGCACTATATTCCTGATTTATCGTGCATACTCTTTTCAATTCACCACTCAAGGATTACAGGATTTATTTATATACGCATTCTACTCGACTACACTCATAAATGAGGTGGGGATATTGAGAATTATCCAGTTTATACTAATATTTACATTGCTATCTATGTCTGCTTTCGCATTACAGCAGATTATGCCATTCCAGGGCGACGTAAGACAGGGAGGTGCATTGGTCAACAATGGCAACCTGACTGTCACAATCTACGATGCTGCTGCAGGCGGCAATACGATTTATAATAATACCTTCGCAAGTGTTGTGAACAATGGCCGCTTTGATGTGATTCTTGGCAATAATACCCCTGATCTCCAGCTCAATTTCTCCCAATTTTACTATCTTGAATTCTATGTTAATGGAAACCTCATTACTCCTTCCCGCCAGCCGTTCCAGAATGGTCTTGTAACAGGACTATTTGTTAACTCTGGTTTAAGTGCTGTGCAGATAGGTGTTAACACGAGTGCTACGAGCGATGGAGCTTTAGCAGCAGGTTATAATTCTGGTGGCGCAATTAACGCCACGAACAGAGGAAGCTTCGCGCAAGGCTATATGGCTGGGCCAGGAAACATATTAGCATCAGCACTAGGCTCTTTTGCACAAGGTCATTCCACCGGAGGACATATTAATGCTACCCAGACGGGGGCTAAAGCGCGGGGATATGTAGACGGCACCGGAACGATTATTGCGAGTGGCAGCGGGGCTATAGCAGAAGGAACTTCTGGCCAGGGAGGCAGGATTAGGTCAAGTGGTGCAGGAGCGTATGCAGAAGGATATACCAAAATTGGTTTGATCGGATCGTCCGGCACAGGCTCGTTTGCACAAGGCTACACTGGAGGCGTAGGCGATATTAACGCAACAAATCATGGCGCAAGAGCGCAAGGATACGTTACTGCTGGTGATATTATTGCAAGTGGGCCAGGCAGCTTTGCAGGAGGAACTGCAACTACTTTAAACAGCAGGATACTTGCGAGCAGCACAGGAGCTTTCGCACAGGGTTATCTGAGCGGAGCAGGAAACATTTACTCTTCAGCATTCGGGTCACTCGCACAAGGGACTTCAGGCGGAGGAGATATCAATGCAACAGGTAATGGTGCGAGAGCGCAGGGTTCTGTAACCACCGGAAGCATTGTTTCAAATGGAACCGGAAGCATTGCAGAAGGCGATGCAGGACTCGGATTCATACTTGCATACAGCGACGGGGCAAGTGCTAAAGGTTACGCCAATGGCGCGACAGGAACAATCGGCGCATTCGGATGGGGCTCATCTGCACAGGGACATTCGATAGGCGGGGATATCAATGCAACAGGCAAGGGTGCGAGAGCGCAAGGTTATGTTGATAGCAGCGGAATTATCTTTTCAAGCGGGATTGGTGCTTTTGCAACAGGATCTAGTCTTAATTCAGGTGCTATTAGGGCAACTGGTTCCGGCTCAATTGCAGGAGGAAATACAAATCTAGGCGGAAATATTACTGCTTCAAATAATGGGGCAAGAGCACAAGGGATTGCAAGTATTGGAAATATTACAGCAAGCGGTATAGGCTCTATTGCAGAAGGACTTGCTAATTCAGGCGGCACTGTGCGCGCAGGAAGTTTCGCAAGCTATTCACAGGGTTATGCAAATGGCGGGCAGATTATTGCAAATGATCTCGGAGCCTTTGCTCAAGGTTATTGTGGTGCAGGCGAAGTAACCCAAGCAATCGGAGAGGCAACTGTTGCACACGGCAGAAATGTAAGCGTCAATGGAGATTATTCTTTTGCATTTGGAAGAAATATTGCGCTAAATACATCAGCTTACCAAGCTGCTTTCTTCAGCAACAAAACTCCAGGAGTATTCATGATTAACACAAATGAATTTAATGCTACGCATGCGCTAGTTGTCGGTGGAGATGCAAGTAATGGAAACGGCGCTTACCTCTCCAAAGCAGGCGTATGGACAGATGCATCTTCAAGAACATTCAAAGAAGACTACCAGGAAATTGACAAGCAGGAGTTACTGAATGATATTGAATCAATGGAAATCTACAACTGGAAGTATATCGGAGATGAAAGCAACAGCAGGCACATCGGTCCATTCGCAGAAGATATGCACGATACATTTGGAGTAGGAGAGTCTAGGAAATATCTTTCATCACTAGATGTTGCAGGCGTAAGTTTAGCTGCAATCCAGGAGCTTATTAAGCAGAACAAGGAACTTAAGGCTAAGAATGAAGAGCTTGAGTCAAGGCTTGCGGCTATCGAACAGAAACAATGAAGAAATTTTTGCTTATTTTTGTTTTCGCTGTTCTTTCAACTAGTGTTTCCGCCTATTATGCCCAGAATGGCACTTGGGAAGGCAGGACGAGAATCGATGAAGTCGGCGGCCAGGCAACTAATGGAGTGTGGGAAGCTGAGCGTTATACTGGCGGCATGCATCCTGTAACTGCAAATTTTAACGCGCCATACACAGGTTACATCGGTGCATTTGACCTGCTTGTCACCCAGCCTAATCTTACTGTTACCAAGAACGGCACGCCCGATCCTGTCGTCTCTGAACAGCTCTTGAATTATACGATTACGATAACTAATAATGGGGGCAAAAATGCAACAAATGTTACCGCAGTTGATACTTACGATGGCGGTGTATCGTTTGTCACCTCATCTCCGCTGCCATCCGTCAGCAACAATACCTGGAATCTTGGCGTACTTACACCCGGACAGACTGTCACGATAAATATTACCGTTAATGTTACTGTCGTAGGTCCGGCAAACATTACAAACTTCGTCAACGTTAGTTATACAAATACAACAGGCACGGCTTACTCTTCTGCCGCTAACACAACCACTGCAGTCGTTGCTCCGAACCGGCCCCTCATCACAGTTACAAAAACTGATACTCCTGACCCTGTTAGCCAGGGCGGCCAAATTCATTACACTATCACTTTGACTAATATCGGCGGGCTGAATGCAACGAATGTTACTGTGAATGACACCTATCCTGCAGGCGTGACTTATAATAACGCGAGTCCTGCTCCTACAACAGGCAATAATTTCTGGGCACTCGGCAATATAACCGTTGGACAGACAGTCACAGTTAACATTACTGTGAATGTATTTGCCGGCTCAGGCACTTTAGTCAATCGTGTAAACGTTGATTATCAAAATACTACCGGCGCCAATTTCACAACCAACACGTCTGCTACGACAACAATCCGTACAACTCGCGGTGGTGGTGGCGGAGGAGGAGGCTCAGCAGGCATGGCTGGCTATATGAACTCTGAAGCGACTTACAAGGTCGAGCAGGATCTTGAACAGATTGAAGTTAAATACGGAGACACTATTTCGTACGTGAAAGATGGTGTTGAGCACTTGCTTTATGTCAATGCCATAACGCGTAATGGTGTTCAGTTCCTTGTAGACGAGGGTGTTGAATATTCAATTCCGCTGCACGGCGAAGGCTTGTTCGATCTGGATACCGATAAGATGGCAGATCTTAGGATGTTAGTGAATGAGATTTCTACAAACCGGGCTCTTCTGAGTGTTTACAAGCTGTATAAGTATGCAGAAGCCGCATTTGCAAGTATTGGCATGACCGATGCTGTTGAAATTCATGAGAACGTGGTTGATGAAGCAGTTGAAGCTCCCGATATGCCTGAACAAGAGTCTCCTGCAATGCCCGGCGTGATTAAGAAGGGTATTTCGATCAAGTATGCGTATCTTATCCCATTCGTGCTTGTTGCTATCCTTATGTTGGCACTATTTTTGACGCGCCATAAGCGCCCGCCTGAGTATCGCTCAACAGTAGAAGATATTAATGCTAAGATTGAAAAGCTGAATGAGACGCTTAAGCAGTACAGGAAATGATTTCCGATAAGTTTAATAATATTGTTTTTCAGTTCTATGGTTATGCAAAAAGATATGATAGTTGATCCTTACAAGGTCGAGGGTGCTGTTGACTATGATAGGTTGGTTGCTGAGTTCGGCCTGCATAAGATCGATAAGAAATTACTGGACAGGATTGAAAAGATTACCGGCGGTCTTCATCCTATGTTGCGCAGGGGAATCTTTTTTGCGGACAGGGATCTTAAGTGGGTTCTTGATGAGTACGAGAAAGGCAACAAGTTCTTCCTTTATACTGGCTGCGGCCCTTCCGGCCCAATTCATCTCGGTCATGCTTTAGTATGGTACTTTACTAAGTGGCTTCAGGATAAGTTTGATGTTGAGCTCTACTTCCAGTTTACCGATGATGAGAAATATCTCTATAAGGACAAAACATGGGATGAAATCCAGAAATGGACGCATGAGAACATGCTTGATGTTATCGCCGTGGGCATTAACCCTAAGAAGACTTTTTTCCTTATAGACACAAAGCATGCAGGATTAATGTATCCTGAGGCGATCAAGG
>JAHWHO010000025.1 GCA_019323255.1 Candidatus Woesearchaeota archaeon | reverse complement strand
GACCTTGCATTATTGCGAGAGAAAGGCATACTGCCGAATATAGTGATATGCAGATGCAAAAGCCCGGTGCCGAAAGAACTAAGAGAGAAGCTCGCACGGCAATGCAGCCTTGATCCCCAGCAAATAATCAGCGGGGAAGACCTGAAAAACATCTACGAAGTGCCGATACACTATAGAAAACAAGGAACAGCAGAATTTCTTGCGAAAATCATCAAGACCCCTATAGACAGCCTTGAGAAATGGGAGGAACTTGTCAATAATATCAACAATCCTGAAAAGGAGGTTACAATTGCAATATGCGGCAAATACACAAAATTGCAAGATTCTTATGCAAGCATAATAGAAGCATTGACGCATGCAGGTGCGCACTGCAAGGCAAAAGTGAAAATAAAATGGGTTGATACAGAAAAGCTGCAGAATCCTGCAGATGAGTTGAAAGACGTGCAGGGAATAATCGTGCCCGGCGGGTTTGGACTCAGAGGCTGCGAAGGCAAAATCAAATCAGTAAGATATGCGCGTGAAACAGGAATACCTTACCTGGGAATATGCTACGGGCTTCAAATGGCAGTAATAGAGTTTGCACGGAATGTATGCGGGCTCAATGCAGATACAACGGAAAATAATGAGACAGTAGAATGTCCTGTTGTAGATATTCTTCCGGAACAAAAAACTGTAACGGAAAAAGGTGGAACGATGCGGTTAGGAGCATATAATGCAAATCTGCATGCTGATTCAAAAACAAGACAGTTATATATGAATGGCACTGCTTCAGAAAGACACAGGCATAGATATGAAGTAAACCCAGAGTACCATAAAATACTTCAGACGCATGGACTCACAATAAGCGGGCTTTCGCCGGATGGAAGGCTTGCAGAATTCATAGAGCTCCAAAACCACCCATATTTTGTTGCAACACAGGCACATCCTGAGCTAACAAGCCGGCTGGAAGCGCCAAATCCATTATTCTTCGGATTAGTAAAGGCGGCAATCGGAAAGCTTTAAAAAGCCAACCAATCACCAGCCGATTAGGTGGACATATTGGGACTTTCGACAATATATAACGAACATTACAAGAAACTCATGGTCCTTAGTTTCATACTGCTTTTTGCAAGTGTAATAGTTCTTGGAGTAAACTATGCCCAAACAGGCGAACTATTCAAAAAAGGAGTAAGCCTGAAAGGCGGAATCACAATCACAATACCAACAACAGACATAGATGTAGACCAGCTCGAAGCGGGCGTTTCGGGCGCATTACAAAATTCTGATGTTGTTGCAAGAGCAATCACAGAAGCAGGGGTAACAAAAGCAGTTATCGTTGAAGCAGCAGACACAACAAGAGAACAGCTTGAAGACGCAATTAAAAATCAAGGAATAGATCTCGTTGAAGGCGAGTACAGCGTTGAAAGCATGGGCGGTGCGCTTGGCGAAAACTTCTTCAGACAGACAATGAAAGCGCTGGTCTTTGCGTTCATAGCGATGGCAATAGTAGTATTCATCACATTCAGGGCACTGGTGCCAAGCCTTTTCGTGATACTTGCAGCATTCTCTGACATCGCAACAACACTCGCAGCAGTGGATGTGCTTGGAATGAGGCTCGGCACAGCAGGAATAGCAGCATTCCTGATGCTTATAGGTTACAGCGTAGATACAGATATTCTGCTGACAACAAAAGTGCTCAAGAGAAGAAAAGAAGGCGGAACCCTGTACCAAAGGACAGTAAAAGCGATGAAAACAGGACTGATAATGAGCCTCACATCGCTTGTAGCAGCTCTTGCAGCAGCAATATTCTCACAAAGCGACACAATAAAACAAATCATGATAATAGTAGCAATCGGCCTGTTCTTTGACATGCTTTACACATGGATACAAAACGCAGGCATACTCAGATGGTGGATGGAAAAGAAATATGGCAAAGATTAAGCACTTGCTAAAGGACTGGAGAGTCATAATACTGATCTTCTTCCTAGTGCTTGGGGCATTCGCAATCCATCCAAATCCCTGGAACAACGGCGTTGCAATAAAAGCAATAGAAAAGAACTCTAGCGCGGCAATCGCGGGAATAGAACCACCAAAGGAAAGAATAACTCCTATGGACAGGGAAAGAGTGACAGCGATCAATAATAAAATCGTTAACAATCTCGCGGACTATTACAAGTTAATAGAGGAAATACAAGTAAACCAGACAGTCAAGGTAACAACAAATGAAGGCACGTACAAGCTTACAGTAAAGCCAATACTGCAGATTACCGAGCTGAACCAAACGAAAACTATAATCAAAAATATTACCCATGAAGTCAATGAAACAGTGCAAGTTAATGGCACGAATATAACAAAACTTGTGAATAAGACAGTTACAGAGTCTAAAGAAGTGCCTGTGGTCAAGAAAGAAATAATTGGGGTGGCGCCGCTCGGACTAAACGTAGTAGATGCGCCAACAACAAACATCAGGAAAGGCCTGGACCTGCAGGGCGGAACAAGAGTGCTTCTAAAGCCAACAGAAGAAACAACGGCCGAAACAATGGACTTAATCGTGGACAGCCTGAAAGAAAGACTTAATGTTTACGGGTTGGGAGATATCGTCGTAACAAAAGTATCAGATGCTCCGGATTTCATGCACGGAAACACGTATATCCTTGTGGAAATTGCAGGAGCAACAGAAGAAGAGGTCAAGGATCTTGTATCAAAACAAGGCAAGTTCGAATCAAAAATCAAGAATGAGACAGTATTCATAGGAGGAGATGACATAACATATGTGTGCAGGACAGCAGAATGCTCAGGGCTTGATCCGCGCCAGGCGTGCGGCAGGACAGAAGAAGGCTGGGGATGCGCATTCAGGTTTGGCATCACACTGTCTCCAGAAGCAGCGGAAAGACAGGCTGCAGTAACAAAGACACTCAAAGTTGTCGGCCAATACCTAGAAGAGCCGATAGTACTATACCTGGACGGAGAGAAAGTAGATGAGCTTAAGATAGCAGCAGACTTGAGAGGTAGGGCAGTAACAGAGATCGAGATAAAAGGATCGGGATTCGGCACGACCGAAGAAGCAGCAGCACAGGACGCTCTCAAAAGCATGAAAAGGCTGCAGACAATCCTGATCACAGGCAGCCTGCCGGTAAAACTTGATATAGAGCGGATAGATAACATCAGCCCCAAACTCGGCGAAGAATTCCTGTCAAATGCGTTCCTAGTGGCGCTCGTAAGCATAATTGCAGTCGTCATCGTACTGCTGATCAGCTATAGAAGATTCGCGCTTGCACTGCCGGTAATGGTAACTTCACTTTCTGAAGTCTACCTGATATTATCTATGGCTGCACTGATAGGCTGGAACCTTGATCTCGCAGCAATCGCCGGAATCATACTCGCAGTGGGTACAGGCGTTGATGACCAGATTGTAATACTTGATGAAGCGCTGAAAGGCGAGGCGCATACAGCATACAACTGGAAGCAGAGAATCAAGAGAGCATTCTTTATCATAATGAGCGCGTACGCAACAACAGTAGTCGCGATGACCCCGCTATTATTTGCAGGTGCAGGACTGCTGAAAGGATTTGCGATAACTACAATACTTGGAGTCAGTATCGGAGTATTCATCACAAGACCAGCATTCGCGGCAATCGCAAAATGGGTGCTGGACCGACAATGAAAATTTTGTACCAAAATTTTCAAGTTTTAAATGATATCATTAAGTTTTGGAGGCATTCAAAACAGTGAAGTCTTTCTGGCTTGTTATTCTCGCGACGATAATAGCTACAATAGCCCAATATTTCTACAAGACAGGGGCGGATAAGTTTCCAGTGATAAGCTGGCAGATCCCTATTGCTGTGCTTTGCATGTTTGCAGTTGCAGGATTAATGCTCTTAGCGCTCAGAAACGCAGAGCTAAGCTATGCTTATCCAATTCTTGCGACAAGCTTCATATGGGTGGGACTAGTGGGCTACTTCATACTTGGTGAGGCAATGAGCGCAGTTAACTGGGCAGGGCTTGCACTGATATTTATCGGGGTGGCAATGATAAAATGAACAGCACAATAATCCTGCTCGGCCTGCTGACAGTTGTATTCAATGTAATTGGCGCAATTTTGCTCAAAAAAGCAGCCATGAAATTTAGCTGGCGAAGACCGATTAACAGTTATTTAGTGCTGTCAGGGTGTGCTTATCTTGTCTCTGTAGTGCCTTTCACGATTGCTCTGCATGAAACAGACTTGTCATTTTTGTATCCTTTTACCGCATTGCAGTATTTCGGGGCGAGCCTGGCCGGTTTTTTGCTGTATAAGGAAAAATTCACTGTAAAGAAGGTCGGCGGGATTCTAATATTGCTAATAGGCATAATCTTGATCGGGATTGGTAAATAGTACTTAAAATCCACAATCCTTATTAGGGCAGCAGAATTTTGGAATATACATGAAGATCTCTGTATTCGGCACGGGGTTTGTCGGTCTGACGACAGGAGCCTGCCTCGCAAACCTCGGGCATGATGTTATCTGCTGCGATATTGATCAGAATAAAATTACCACATTACAGAAAGGAGAGCTGCCATTCTATGAGCCGGGGCTAAAAGAAAAAGTAGCAAAAGGCATTGAGGCAGGACGGCTAAAGTTTACTACAGATGCGAAAGGCTGCATAGAGTTCGGCACTGTGATCTTCAGCTGTGTAGGAACGCCGCCGCAGCCTGACGGCAGTGCAAACCTGAAGTATGTATTCCAGGTAGCGGAAGAGACAGCAAAACACGGCACAGGGCGCAAATACCTAGTTGACAAAAGCACAGTGCCTCCAGGCACAGCACGCAAACTAACAGAACACATAAGTAAAATTAATGCAGCTGCAGATATCGTCGTAATAAGCAATCCAGAATTTCTCAAAGAAGGTGCGGCGGTGCAGGACTTCAACCACCCTGACAGAATTATTCTCGGGGCGCAGAATCCTGACGCATACAAAGTGATGCGGGATGTCTATAGCGGGCTTCTGCGAACATATATTCCCATTATCGACACAACATGGGAGACCGCAGAAATGATCAAGTATGCTAACAACT
>JAHWHO010000024.1 GCA_019323255.1 Candidatus Woesearchaeota archaeon | reverse complement strand
GACGCACGTATTCTGGAAAGATCTTGATCTCAATTATCTCGGAAGTAATTTGCATTTCGCAAAAGATGCTGGATTAAATTCAACCGAAGAGATCATAGGCAAAAATGATTTTGAACTAAGCTGGCACAAAGAGGCTGAGTTGTATCGAGCAGATGATCGTGAAGTTATTGAAAGAGGAATAGCCAGGATTGATTATGAAGAACCACAGACATGGAAAGATGGCACACAGCTATGGCTTAAAACCAGTAAGATACCCTTAAGGGATATAGATGGAAAAATAATAGGGGTTCTTGGCACCTATGAAGATATAACAGAACGTAAGCAGGCACAGAAAGAACGTGAAAAACTTTTAAAAGCACTTGAAGTCAAAAATGAGGAACTCGAGAGTATTGTATATGTGAGTTCTCACGATCTTCGATCACCTTTGCTGAATATCCAGGGCTATTGTGGTGAACTCAAACAAAATATTGACGCTCTCATTGCGTTTTGTGAGAAAAACAAACTAGAAGATGAGGTTCGCCATAAGCTGTCAGATTTGATCAAGGAAATACCATTACCACTCCAATATATAAAAGATGGAGCATCGAGGATCAGCACGCTTCTTGATGGCCTTTTGCGCCTGTCACGGCTTGGCGCAGAAGCCATACAAATAGAAAAGATAGATATGAACAAAACAATTGGAGATATAATAAGTAACATGAACTACCAGATAGAGGAATTAGGGGCGGATGTGGAAGTATCGCAACTGGAACAATGTATGGGTGACCCGGGACAAATATATCAGGTATTTACCAATTTACTGGATAACGCACTGAAATATAGGGACGACAGCAGAAAATGCAAAATAACCATAACAAGCTGCATTAAAGATGAAAACACTATTTATTGCGTACAGGACAATGGCATCGGGATAGCTGACAGCCATAAGGAAAAAGCGTTCCAGATATTCCAGCGGCTTAATCCAACTGGACCGACACGAGGTGAAGGACTGGGGCTTACAATAATACGGCGAATACTCGATCACAACAATGGCAGGATATGGCTGGAATCTGAACCCGGCAAAGGGAGCAGCTTTTACGTTTCACTGCCGAGAAATGAATATCAATAGAAGGCTTTTCACAAAAGGTTGTATTTTATTTTAGCTAAGTTATAATCATCCTGCTGTGAAAGGAAAAGACCATGAAAGATAGTAAAACAAAAATAACAGGAGCAAAAACAACCTGTTTGTTATTGGTCTCGGTAATATTGACTCTGACAACACCATTTTTTGCAGGATGCGAAGAGACAACCAGGAGCCGTGCTGATGATGAATTTGCTAAGATAGACCAGGAAATAGAAACATGGAAAACCCGCGCCATGCAAAGCTCAGGTGGTAATAACATAAAGATTGTGCTTGATTTCTTACGAACTGAAGCAAGCGAATACAGTAAGCTTCAGGCACTGTGGCAATATACTGATGAAAACGTAGCAATAACAGCAGGCAAAGATGAATTCAGAAAATCAGGGCTCCGCATAGGTGTTGCAGGGAAAGATATGGCTCTAAGATTAGATGCCGTACAAAACACAACAAAAAGTTCCGAGCGCACACAACAGTTCATCGTAGTAGCTAACAATTCAACCGGACAAATAAACGTCGGTACAGAAATTGCCACTCCTGTGTTTTTTTATCGCGGCAGACGTTACAGTAGCATGGGTTACGAATTTCGCAATGTAGGAAAGTTCCTCGAAGTAACCGCAAGAAAACTTGGCAACGGAATGGTAGAAGTTGAGGTTATACCCGTTTTCTCCAATCTCGTTTCAGGCAGCGGAAAAATGAACCAGATAAGAATGACAGAGCTTAATACAAAGGTAATTTTAGCAAATGGGCAAAGTATGGTAATAGGAAGCACCGATGGACAAACAAACAATGTTGCAAATGCACTGTTAGGGGTTGAAAAGAACGGCGTCAGGCAAAAGAATTTGCTCGTATTGACTGCCCATTTTACAGAAGACTAAAACATAGCATTAAATATCGTAATTAAAGTTAGTTAAATATGATTTTGTAAATAGCAAAGGAAAGTTTAATGTCAACAATTGATAATTTACAGTTAGCATTCGCCGGCGAGAGCCAGGCAAATCGTAAATACCTCGCATTTGCCAAAAAAGCAAAAGCAGAAGGTTACGAACAAATAGCAAAACTCTTCAGAGCTGCCGCTGCTGCTGAAACCATACACGCACATGCACATCTGCGAGCTATGGGAGGCGTTAAGTCAACACAGGAAAATCTGCAGGAAGCTGTTGGCGGTGAAAAATACGAGTTCCAGAAG